>JBHWRK010000033.1:0-13170 GCA_043426715.1 Trueperella sp.
GTACGCGCTGGCTGGTACGATGGACTTTGACTTCGAGTCGGAACCGCTCGGTCAGGATCAGGATGGAAACGACGTGTTCCTTGCGGATATCTGGCCGGATGCTGACGAGGTGCAGGAGACCATCGACAACTCGGTCAACCGTGAGATGTTCGAAACATCCTACGCCGACGTCTTCAAGGGCGATGAACACTGGCAGACTCTCGAAACACCTGAAGGATCCACGTTCGAGTGGGACGACGATTCCACCTACGTGCGTAAGCCCCCATACTTTGAGGGTATGACGATGGAGCTCGACCCGGTCGAGGACATCTCGGGTGCCCGCGTTCTTGCCAAGCTCGGCGATTCGGTCACGACAGACCACATTTCGCCTGCCGGCGCGATCAAGTGGGACTCACCTGCAGGTCAGTATCTTGGCTCGCACGGCATCGACAAGCGTGACTTTAACTCCTATGGTTCACGCCGAGGTAACCATGAGGTCATGATCCGCGGAACCTTTGCCAATATCCGCCTTCGCAACCAACTTCTCGACGGTGTCGAGGGCGGATATACGAAGAACTTCCTGACGGGCGAGCAGGAATCGATCTACGATGCCTCGCAAGCCTATCAAGAGGCTGGCATCCCGCTCGTCGTGCTGGCTGGATCCGAGTACGGCTCGGGTTCCTCGCGAGACTGGGCTGCCAAGGGTACTGCGCTTCTGGGTATCAAGGCTGTGATCACCACGTCCTTCGAGCGTATCCACCGCTCCAACCTCATCGGCATGGGCGTGCTTCCCCTCCAATTCCCGGAGGGCGAGAATGCAGATTCGCTCGGGCTGGACGGCACGGAAACCTTCGACATTTCGGGCGTGACCGAACTCAACGAGGGCCGCACGCCGAAGACGGTCAAGGTGAGCGCCACAAAGGAGGATGGCACCACGGTCGAGTTCGATGCGCGTCTTCGTATCGACACCCCGGGGGAGGCAGACTACTTCCGTCACGGAGGGATTTTGCAGTACGTACTGCGTAACCTCGTACGTTCTGCCTAATCACTCACGTCATAAGGGCGCCGGTACTATCGCACCGGCGCCCTTTGGGTTTTTCCCAACTGAAGAGCGGGTAAAATCGGTGGTAGTGTATGCGCAGGATAAGAATTTGGAGGGCCAATGATTCTCAATTCGATCAATAGCCCCGCTGATCTACGGCACCTGAAGTCGGAAGAACTTGAAGCATTAGCGGACGAAATTCGTCAGTTTCTGGTGACGAATGTGGCGAAGACAGGCGGGCACTTGGGGCCTAACTTGGGTGTCGTCGAACTCACGATCGCACTCCACCGCGTCTTCGACTCGCCAGCTGATCCCATGATTTGGGACACTGGCCATCAAGCGTACGTCCACAAAATCGTTACCGGCCGCAAGGACTTTTCTCGGTTGCGCCAAGAAGGTGGACTGTCCGGCTATCCTGCGCGTGCAGAATCGGATCATGACGTGGTGGAGAACTCGCATGCCTCCACTGCACTCTCGTGGGCGGACGGTGTAGCCCGTGGTATTCAGCTTGCGGGCCGCGACAATTGCGTCGTCGCCATTATTGGTGATGGTGCAATGACGGGAGGCATGGCGTGGGAAGCGTTGAACAACATCGCAGAGGATCCTGATCGTCCGATCGTTATCGTGCTAAATGACAACGGCAGATCGTATGCGCCAACGGTGGGTGGATTTGTGCGTCGCCTTGACCCTGTGCGCAGGCTTGATGCTGTGCGCGTCAATCGTGAATACGATAACTTCCTCGACTGGGGCAAACGCACACTTCAAGGATCAGGCATGCCAGGGCAGCTCACATATGACGCTCTTCGCGGCCTGAAGAAGGGCATGAAGGAAGTCCTATTTGACGCAGGAATTTTCGATTCGCTCGGCCTGAAATACATGGGCCCCATCGACGGGCACGATATCAAGAGCCTCGAAGAAGCCTTGACGATGGCACGCGAATATGGCGGGCCCGTCGTCGTCCACGCCATTACGGACAAGGGCCGTGGATACAAGCCGGCCGAGACGAACAAGGCCGATCGCTTCCATGCGGTGGGACGCATTCATCCAGAAACCGGCTTGCCAATCGAGCCGTCTCGGTTCGGTTGGACGAGCATATTCGCAGAAGAAATCGTCGAGGTCGCGCGCAAGAACCCTACGGTCGTTGGAATAACGGCTGCTATGCTCGAGCCCGTCGGCCTCCAGCCAATGCTCAAAGAGTTTCCCAAGCGAGTCATTGACGTGGGAATCGCAGAACAACATGCTCTGACGATGGCCGCGGGTCTCGCGCATGCGGGGTACAGCCCGGTTGTTGCTCTCTACGCTACGTTTATGAACCGTGGATTCGATCAGCTCCTAATGGACATCGCATTGCACAACGCACCCGTGACAATCTGCCTTGACCGTGCCGGCGTGACCGGTGACGATGGGCCATCGCACAACGGCATGTGGGACCTCTCGCTTGCCGCGATGATCCCCAACCTGTCAATGGCGGTTCCACGCGACGAAGCAACGATGCGTGAACTTCTGCGCGAAGCTATCGAGATCGATGCGCCAACCCTCGTACGTTATCCGAAGGGATCCGTCCCCTCAGAGTTACCGGCTGTTCGGAAAATCGGAAGTCTTGATGTCGTATACGAACATCACGTCGATGGTGTCAGGCCGATTGTTCACGTAGCCGTGGGCCCGATGGCTCACACGATGATAGAGGCTGCCAAACAGATGGATGATGAGTCGATCATCGTGGTAGACCCACGCTGGGTTCTCCCAACGAATGAAGACCTCGTCAATCTCATTTCGAATGCGGGTGGCGCCGTGGTGCTCGAAGATGGGCTCGTTGACGGGGGAGTAGGCGATGAGCTTCGCCTCGCACTTGCCGATGCGGGACACTTCATCCCGGTGAAGAACCTTGGCATTGCCAAGGAATTTCTCCAGCACTCTGCTCGTGGGGATATCCTGAAGCGTCAAGGAATGGACGCCAGCGCTGTCATCAAGGCCACCAGAGAGGTCCGCTCGAAGATCAGCTCAACGGCCCCGGTGGAAGGTTAAACCTTTAGCACTCCGGCGGCCTGTGCCGCTTCGTGGATACGTCCGGCGACCTGCTCGATTTGCCATGGGCGTGCGCCTTCTCGTTCGAAAATGGTCTCCAGATCGTGCTGGGTGGACCAGCCCGTCCACGCTGCCATCCGCTGCATCGCGGGCTTCATCAGCACGTCTTGGCGGATACCCAGCTCATCTGCAATCTGAAGTACCGTGGGGCGGAGCACCTCCCACCGGGAGGCAGCATCGACATCGTGGCGCTCCCAGCGGTTGAAGGGTGGATAGGGCTCTTTCGTTTCCGAGAATCTGCGTTCTGGCAGGGCGCGCTCATCGAGCCGCCAGGCGATATCAATCGCTTTCCACCACGTGTCCGCGTCTGCGCGGCGTAACCGGGAGCGAAATAGACTGGAATTGACGACGTCGGAGCGTGAGCGCGGCTTGCGGCTCGCTAGCTCGGCGAGGACCTTGTTTGGCAACACTTTTCCGGGTGCGAGATCGCGCTTGCGTGCTAGGTCGTCGCGGGCGTTCCACAGCTCGCGCAACATCGCGAGTGCACGGCGATCGCGAATGCCTGCCTGCCGAGATGAACGCCGCCACGGCTGCTTGCGCGGAGCTGGCGGTTTGCGCAGGCGCACTTCCTCGCACTCTTGCTGGAACCACTCGTAGCGGCCCGCATCGTTAAGCTCGATTGTCAGCTTGTCTTGGAGCTCGTGGAGCAACTCCACGTCGAGCGCCGCATAGGCGAGAAGCGCCGGTGGTAACGGGCGCTGCGACCAATCAGAATTCGAATGCTCCTTCGCGAGTGTCCAGCCCGTCACCTTTTCGGCAATTGCTTGCAAGGACACGCGCTCGTAGCCGAGAATGAGCGCCGCTAACTCGGTGTCAAATACTTTCGTGGGATATAACCCGAGCTCGTGCAAGCACGGCAAATCCTGATCTGCCGCGTGCAAGATCCACTCGTCTTTCATCACCTCGCGCAACCCGCCGAGGCGGTCCTCAATGCCAACGGGGTCTATGAGGATCGTGCCGGCGCCCCTTCGGCGAACCTGAATGAGGTACGCACGATTTGAATATCGCAGACCCATGGCGCGCTCCGTATCCACGGCGATCGCGCCGTGTCCGGACATAAGCCGTTCCACGGCGTCATCGATATCTTTATTGACAACTGAAGGTATGCCCTCCCGCGGAACATCGAGCGGGCGAGCAGGGGTATCTTGACTCAAATCTTGTCCACCTTACGGGCAAGAGACGTCACCCGTTCATCCCACGGACCAAGGCCCGCCATGGACGCGGCAAACGCTGCCCACGCGTGCAGATGCTCGGTTAAATAGGGATTCTGGGGCGTCCAGGATGCGCGGACCTCGAGATCCACGCGCGAGGAATTAATGTGTAGGCCACCGAACGTCTCGTTGAACACCCGCGTAACGGTGCCATTCAGACTGTGGTAAGAAGCGCCCTCAGCATCGAGAGCGTCCCGTAGCCATGACCATGCAACCTCGCCAAGAAGTGGATCATCACCCATCGCACTATCCATAGGTGCTTGAGCGTGAACGACAATGCGGAAGGTACCGTTCCACGCAGGCTGGGTATCAGGATCGAATAGCACGACGAACTTCGCCGATCCTCGCAAATCATCGGGATCGTTATTCTGACTGTCGTTCACTTCGGCCTGCAGCGCCACCGCCCACGGTGCAATCCGAGTTGGTCCCGGAATTTGACCGATGTGCAATTCGGGGCGAAACGTCTGGCCCTTGAGTGACTCAAGGGCGGTTACGAAATCCGCGGGTGGCAAGTTGTTGGTCACTCTTCGACTTTATCGGCGAAGATGCGCGGTTTGGCTATGACGCGCCGCTAACGGTAAATCGCCACGGAGGGTCCGAGGAAACGGACCTGTCCGCTGTCCGTGATCGTGGGCGGCTCCCAGCTCAGTATTTCCTGCTTGCCATCTACGGGTGCCGGGACGTCCGCAGGCTGAGTTGAGCGTGAAAAGACGACGACGGTTTCACCACGGCGCATCCATCCGGAATCGCCGTCGACCATGAACTCGGTTTTAGATCGGTCACCACTTGCGATATCCGGATCCGTCTTGCGCAACTCGATAAGGGACTTCACGAAATTGAGCATGCGCTGATGCTCTCGATGCTCGAGTTCGTCCCAATCGATCTTAGATTGGATGAACGACTCTTCGTCCTGGGGATCGAGCATTGTGGTGGGGATGTCCCCGTAGATGCTGGTCAAATCCCATTTGGCAAATTCGGCAAGGCGCCCTTTCTTGATGTGCGCGCCGAGTTCCTCGCCATGATCAGTAAAGTAGTGAAATGGTTTGCGGGTGGCAAATTCCTCGCCCATGAAGAGCATCGGCGTGTAGTGCGAGAGAATGACAAGCGCTCGAGAGACGGCTACTTGCCCTGGCTGAAGCTTGAGTGACGGACGATCGGAGATGAGCCGGTTGCCCACTTGATCGTGGTTCTCATCGAAGGCCATGAAATGGTGACCCGACATTCCATCGGGAATTGGCTTTCCTCGAGGGGCCGTTTCAAACTTTAACTCTTGCCCCACGCGTACGAAGCCGTGTTCGAAAGCCTGCGCGAGCGTGGACTTATCGGTGTAGTCCGCATAATAGGCATTCGTCTCTTCGGTCAGCCACACGTGAAGTGCATGATGGATATCATCCGTCCACTGCAAATCCATGCCGTACCCGCCCTGTGCTGTGGGTGTAACCATGTCGGGATTATTGTCTTCGGACTCCGCGGTGAGCGTTAGCGTTCGCCCGAGCTCTTCGCCAAGCTCGGTGATCTCGTCGGAGAGCTGTGCAAGGAAATGCTGGCCGGAATTGTCGAGTAGATGGTGGACGGCGTCAAGTCTTAAGGCATCGAAGTGATAGTCGCGCATCCACTGCTTGGCGTTGTCGATGAGATAGCGGCGAACAGTCTCGCTGTGGTCACCGTCCAGATTCAGTGCTTCGCCCCACGGTGTGTGATGCCAACTTGAAAAATACGGACCGAATTGTGCTAGGTAATTCCCATCGGGTCCAAAGTGGTTGTACACAACATCGAGGCACGCAGACATGCCGCGGGCGTGAATCGCGTCAACGAACGCCACGAGATCTTCTGGGCGGCCGTACGGTGCGTGGAGCGCGTAAATCGATACGCCGTCGTAGCCCCAGCCTCGTTTACCCGGCATGGGCACGATCGGCATGAGTTGGACGACGTCGACGCCAAGGTCCTTGAGGTAATCGAGACGATCGATCGCGGCGCGGAACGTCCCCTGCTCGGTGAATGTGCCCACGTGCAGCTCATAGAAAATTTTGCCGTGCAGGTTCTCGCCTGTCCAGTGCGAGTCCGTCCATTCAAAAGATGCGGGGTCGACAATCTCACTCGGACCATGGGGGCCATCAGGCTGGTACATGGACCGCGGATCGGGAAGCCACATCCCGCCATCGACGCTCACGAAATACTGCGTCCCTGGCGCGAGTGGCTCGGCAATCACGAATTGTTCGCCATCTTCCACCAGTGGGATCTCTTCTTCGGTGTCTGCAAGGATGACGCTTACGGAGCGCGCATCTGGAGACCAAATGTTGACGTTAGTCATGAATCCTTTCCAGGACGGCGGCCGGGAAACGGCCTAGCACCTCAGTGAGTGGCTGGGTGCCTCCGTCAAGAGTCGTATCCGTCAGGATGTTTAGCCACTTACCATCTGGCAACACGATGGTTGGCTCGCTGGGCGAATCCGGTACCTGGCGCATGGCAGCCGTGACGATTGCTGGCTCGCCGTCGAGGGTGCGCGTAAAGGCGAGCGCTCTGCCCGTTGATACTGGAAGAGGCTCGTATCCGCACTCCGCCGAGGCGATGTTCGGGTAGTTCCTCCGCAGGCGAGCAAGGCGCGAGGTGATCCACAGCTTCTCTGTATCGAGGTCCGGTGAGGATGGGAGGCCATCGCGATCGAGCTTATTAAGTGCGCGCTCAAGACCCTCGTAGTCCACTGGGCGGCGATTGTCGGGATCGACGAGCGAGTTCTGCGTAATTTCTTCGCCGTTATAGATGTCTGGAATACCAACAATCGTCATTTGGATCGCCTTCTGCGCCAGAATTTGAGTTCGCGCAGCTTCGAAGGTTCGCTCATGGAAATCGGCCAGCAATTCGGCGGCCTCAGAATTGAGGATTGCCTTTGCGTAACTGATGAGGTCCTGCTCAGCCTGTTCGTTTTGCTCGGTCCATGTTGTCCATGACTTTTGTTCACGCGAGGCCTTGAGCAGGTATGCGGCCAGACGCTCCTCGGAAATCGGGCCGTCCTCGGTCCACGTACCAAGCAATGTCTGCCAGAGCAGGTTCTCTGATTGACCATCGAGATCGGAGGGTCGGTCGTCCGCCACGATGTCGCGAGCCTTAGCAAGAAGCTCCAGCCACTCGTCCGCGTACTGTGCAATCGGTGCTATCCGTGCGCGGGTGTCCTCACAACGCTTCGTGTCATGGGTGGACAGAGTGCTCATTGTTACTGGCCACGAGAGCAACAGGTTGGTCTGGAAATCGTGGAAGTCGTCCGGCGTCGTCGTAAAGTAGTGCGGGCCAGCACCGACCTCGTTTGCCGAGGTAAGTACGGTGTAGCGGTAGAACGTCGTGTCCTCCACGCCCTTGGCCATGACGGCTCCGCACACCTGTTGGAAGCGGATGATCGCTTCGTTGCGAGCGGCTTCGTGGGTGCGTCCGGCCGATCCCACTTCGTTCCCAAGGAGAAGGTTGACGACGACGTCAAGGGTGTCCTTTCGATCTTCATCCAGGTTTCGTGCGGCTCTGTCAGCTGCAGCGCGGAGGACGCGCTCATCTTCGGCGCTCGGCTTTTCGCCGGGTACGACATAGGCGCGGTAGCGGTCCATGTGGACGACGAGCTCCACCACGACTTCCTCAATCGATCTGAAGGTGTGGTCGCGCAGGCGCACGTCCGCGTGACAGATGTTGGAAAGGATCGTTGACAGGCGCTCAACCTCGGCATATAGAGATGTATCCACGATCTGACGCTTCGCGGCAACCTCAATGCTGGAGACCGAATCGGTCGATTCGGAGAGCTCTCCGTAAAACTGAGTGAGTTCGGGTAATCCGGCAGGATCGGTAAATAGGCCCTGCAGTCGCATGAGTGAGTCATATCCGGTGGTACCGGCGCATGGCCAGTCCGAGGGGAGCGTTTCTTCACCCTCGAGAATCTTTTCCGCTACGATCCACGCGCCACCCGACGCCTCGTTCAGATTTCGGAAATATTCGCGCGGGTCAGCAAGCCCATCTGGGTGGTCGATACGGAAGGCGTCAATATGGCCTTCCTCCTGCAACTGCAAGAGCAGCGCGTGCGATTCATGGAAGACCTCGGGATCTTCGACACGGATGGCAGCGAGCGTATCCACGTCGAAGAATCTGCGGTAGTTGAGTTCTTCGTTAGCCACGCGCCAGTGCGCGAGGCGGTAGAACTGCGCATCGAGAAGTTCAGCGATCGGAAGGTTCTCCGTGCCGCGCCGAACCGGGAATACGTGATCGTGGTAGCGCACAACCTTGGTTTCGCCGTCGTCGTCAAATCCCGGGACGACCATCTCATCGAGGGTAATCGTCTCAGTGGCGAGTGCCTGACCGATGCGTTCACCGAGCATTGGCATGAGCACGCCATCTCCGGCATCGGACAGCTCGATGTCGAACCAACCGACGTACGGTGACTCTTCGCCATCCCGAAGCAGCGACCATAGTGCACGGTTGTGATACAGAGGTGTGGGAACGGCCATGTGGTTGGGCACGATGTCCACGATGATGTACATGCCAGCATCATGGATGACCCGTGACAGTGATCTAAACCCGTCGACTCCGCCCAAATCGTCCGAAATCTTATCGTGGTCAACCACGTCATATCCGTGATTGGAGCCGGGTGCGGCTTGGAGAATGGGAGAGAGGAAGACGTCAGTCACTCCAAGAGACGATAGGTACGGAATAATCGCCTCAGCATCAGCGAAATCAAAATCGGGACTGAGTTGGATGCGATAGCTCGTGACCGGCTGACGTCTATTTGCCGGTGGCACATGGGAATGGCGGCGATTGGTAGTCATATTTCTCCTACATGGTGAAACTTCATTATAGGGGAGCCCCGAAATCGCCTCAACGACTCGGGGCTCCCTGTGACTAGTAATCTGATTCTCCGTTATTGCGACGTTCCACTCCGAGCATGTTTGCGCACGGCCTCGTCGCTGGCAGAACCGACTGAGGGGCCAGTGTCTACACGAGCTGAGCTCAGACGTCCCGCCGATGCAGGAGTGCGAGCGGCATCTGCTTCGGTGGTTTCTTCTTCGTCCACGCTACGGCTGATAAGAATGGTCACGGAGCGAGACTTGACTGGGAACGTGTCGCCGGCGACGTACTCGTCGCCCGTAAAGTCCACAGAATCGGTGGACACGACGACCGTCCACTTCGCTCCCGCGTCAGTTTCGGGAATGACGAAGTCCAGATCTTCTTCCGATGCCGAGTATGCCAGGAGGAAGTCATCGTCGATCACCTCGTTGCCACGAGGATCCGGCTCGGCGATACGCTCACCGTTGAGGTAGACCATGACGGAACGGGCATACCACGTGTCCCAATCTTCCTCGGCCATTTCCTCCCCGCCATTGGTGAACCACATGATGTCGCCACGTTCGGATTCGCCACCTCGGCCGGCGGCGCCCTTAAAGAAACGTCGACGACGGAACACCGGGTGTTCGCGGCGCAGGGTGATCAGGGACCTGACGAATCGGTGGATTTCGGCATTTTCTTCGCCAAGCTCCCAGTCGACCCAGGACAGCTCGTTGTCCTGCGCGTATACGTTGTTGTTCCCGTCCTGGGTGCGGCCGATTTCATCGCCGTGCGAGATCATCGGCACGCCCTGAGAGGTCAAGAGTGTGGTGAACATGTTTTTGATCTGGCGCATCCGCAGGGCGCGAATGTCCGGGTCATCCGTCGGGCCCTCGGTGCCATGATTCCACGAACGATTGTGGTTTTCACCGTCCGCGCCGCCTTCACCATTCGCCTCATTGTGCTTTTCGTTGTACGACACGAGATCACGCATCGTAAAACCGTCGTGAGCGGTGATGAAATTAATCGATGCGAACGGGCGACGGCCCGAGTGTTCGTACAGATCCGAGGATCCGGTGAGGCGGGAAGCGAACTCAGACAAGGTTGAGGGCTCGCCGCGCCAGAAATCACGCATCGTGTCCCGGTAGTCGCCGTTCCACTCAGTCCACAGGGGCGGGAATTCGCCCACGTTGTAGCCACCTTCACCAACGTCCCACGGCTCGGCAATCAGCTTGACCTGAGAGATGATCGGATCCTGTTGGATGATGTCGAAGAAGGACGAGAGTTTATCCACGGCGTGCAACTCGCGCGCAAGGGTCGAGGCCAAGTCGAAGCGGAAGCCATCAACGTGCATCTCGACCACCCAATAACGCAACGAATCCATGATGAGCTGCAAGACGTGTGGCGAGTTCATTCGTAGGGAATTGCCGGTGCCCGTCGTGTCAAAGTAGTGGGCTTCATCGCCCTCCACGAGGCGGTAGTACGCCGCATTATCAATGCCGCGGAATGACAGGGTTGGTCCCAAGTGGTTTCCCTCGGCCGTGTGGTTATACACGACGTCAAGGATCACTTCGATGTCAGCCTCGTGGTAAGCCTTGACCATCGCCTTGAATTCCTCGACTTGCGAGCCGCGCTCACCCGATGAGGAATACGAATTTTGCGGGGCGAAGAAACCAATCGTGTTGTAACCCCAGTAATTCGACAAGCCCTTTTCCACGAGCGACGTATCATTCACGTATTGGTGGACGGGCATGAGTTCGACAGCTGTCACACCGAGTTCTTTAAGGTAGTTGACCATCGCGGGGTGGGCCATGCCCATGTAGGTGCCGCGGATCTCTTCAGGAATGTCCGGGTGAAGCTGAGTCATGCCCTTAAGGTGCGCCTCGTAGATGATCGAGTCATGATACTCGTGCTTGGGTGGGCGATCGTGGCCCCAGTCAAAGAATGGGTTCACGACGATGGAGAGCATCGTGTGACCGAGCGAGTCCTCTTCGCACCGCTTGTCGTGGTCGTTGAAATCATAGCTGAAGTTCGCCTGATGAGTGTCAACCTGACCTTCGATTGCCTTCGCATACGGGTCAAGGAGGATCTTTGACGGATCACAACGGTGGCCGTTCTCCGGTTCATATGGTCCATGGACCCTGAAGCCGTAGCGTTGCCCCGGCCTGATGCCGGGGATGTAGCAGTGCCAAACGTGGGCATCGACTTCGCGCATCTTAATGCGTTCTTCGTTCATCTCGTCGTCAATTAGACATAATTCGATACCGTCTGCAATGGACGAGAAAATCGCAAAGTTCGTACCGGTGCCGTCAAAGGTCGCACCGAGTGGATAAGGTTTACCTGGCCAAATTTCCATGCGCTCAGTCTTTCACGTTTAGTTGAAAAATTTGGTAACCGACGGGGTTCGTAGTGGGTAATTTCGCTGATGGCGCGCGAAAAGTGCAACGCGCCACTAGGGCGAAAGTCCTATAGGGGGGCGACTGAATGAAGTCCGGTACTAGTCAAACTTAAACTGGAGGTGCCCGCTCTTGCGCTCAAGTCGTCCCAGCAGGTTGCGGCCAGATTCCGCAGTGACGTGAGCTGCGACGACACGCACGAGCACCTGAACCACGAGGGAAGTCGTCTTCTCGTCCGCATTTTCGGACCAGGCAACCAGCGACTGGAATTTCTCGTCAATCGCCTCAAACTGGCCGGCGCGAAGATCCTTAGCGGCCTCAAGATCACCGCGTCGCCACGCATCTTCTTCAGCCCGTGCATGGCGGGCACTCACCGTAACAAATTCAGACACCTCGCCATCGTTAAGATACATGTTCCACTGATCGGTCAGTTGCTCGAGATTCTCCTCGGGAGTAAATCGCTCAGAGATAGCTGCGAAAGCGCCCAGAGCTCCGATCACGTCTTTCGCCTCAAACTCGTCGCCAAGCCAGGCGGTGGCCTGGCGAATCTGCGGCGCGATTGCGTCCGCGCGAAGGTCGTCAACGAACTCGGCTGTTGGCTTCGCGAGAATCCGCTCGCACATCTCCCACATGCGAGCGCGATCCGCTGCCGTATCAGCCATGAGTTTGTATGTCTTTCGATCCGCCGCGTCTGCGCCGGTCGATCCTTTCGCTTCTCGAGCGTTCGGGGTGTTTTTCGCGGTCACTATTTCTCCTCAAGGACGTCCCAAATACCGCTGGTCAAGGAATTCAGCGTACTGCAGTTATGGCACACGCCTTGTTCGTGAGGTCCTAGCAGGCGACCACACGTCGTACATTCTTTTTCTGGTACCTCGGCAATCACCCGAGGATCCCGTCCCCGTTCACGTGGACGAAGTTCAAGGACCTTCTCTGGGCACGTGGCTACGCACTCACCGCATTCGAGGCACCGCGCCGGATCGAAGATCAAGTTGCCCTGATTGAGCTCAAGGGCTTGTGCGGGGCACAGTTGTGCACAAACGTCACATGCCGTGCACTGATCCGTTACAACGACTGAGGGCAGGAGCGGAATGGAATGCGATGCCAGATACACCTCGCGTGCACTGGCACCGAGTCGAACATGTGACAGTGCGGTGGCCGGCTCAGACCGGTCGGATGCTTCGTCGGTCGTAGTCTTTCGGCCGAAGCCCATGAGGAAGAGATCCCTCCTCGACACAGCCGGAGCTGGCCGTGTCGAGGCTGATCGTTTCCACCGCCAGGAGCGACGGGGCCGTACCGCGGTGATAGGCAGCCGCCCATCATCATCGGCGCAATCATGAGCGGTCACGTTGACAACGGTCAGCGTGACGCTTTCGTCTGTGCCTCGTGCGAGGTCACGCGCCTGCGACAAAACAGTCACGAGATCCTTGGTAAGCCGTGGGCATGTAGCGCAATCACCGGTTTCTAGCCGTGCGCTGCCACCCAAAAGCGCACCAGCCGCGATGACCTCAGCATCGACGCGTGAAAAACATTCGACGCAAACTCGCGCTGAACTGGTATCCTCAGCGGCCATATCGCACCGCAGCGCCTCGCCGTTGGCTAGTGTTTGCGCCACGCCTACAGGTGAATAGGGGGCTGGGTGTGGAGTTGGGGGGGGGGGGGGGGG
>JBHWRK010000034.1:0-6681 GCA_043426715.1 Trueperella sp.
CGCTGGTGGGGGACGAGAGAGTTCCGATTACGGACGAGAATCGCGAGCAGATTGCGCAGATAGTCGTGGAGCTTTCTAAAGATGGCTACCGAACGCTCGGCACGGCGTATCGCAAGGCAGATATGGGGGAGGCGAAGAACTTCACGCAGGAATCGGAGCGTGATCTCGTGTACCTCGGCACAGCGGCGATTATCGATCCACCGCGGCCTGAAGCTGCAAAGGCGATGGAGCAGGCGCATCGTGCCGGAATTCGGACTGTCATGATTACGGGTGACCATCCGGTGACGGCCGCTCGTATCGCGACCGATCTTGGGGTGTCGGTTGATCGGGTGCCGACAGTGGTGACGGGCGTCGACCTTGACGCGATGTCGGAGAGCGAGCGGCGGGATACCACGGACACCGTCGACGTGTACGCCCGGGTGGCTCCCGAGCACAAACTCCAGATCGTCGATGCGTTTCAAGCAGATGGCCACACCGTTGCGATGACGGGCGACGGTGTCAATGACGCGCCCGCCTTGAAGTCCGCGGACATCGGCGTGGCGATGGGAGTTACCGGCACAGAGGTGACGAAGGAAGCTAGCGACATGATCCTCGCTGACGACAATTACGGCACCATCGTGGCGGCCGTGCGGCAGGGACGCGTGGTGTTCGACAACATCAAGAAGTTCATGCGCTATTTGCTGAGCTCGAATATGGGCGAGGTCTCCACGGTATTCCTCGGCGTCGTGCTCGCGAGCGTCATCGGCCTGGCGGATCCCGCGAACCCGAGCGCGACAGTGGTGCCCTTGTTGGCTACCCAGATCTTGTGGATCAACCTCGTGACTGACTCGGGTCCGGCGCTCACAATGGGTGTGGATCCTGAAATCGACGACGTCATGGCGCGTAAGCCCCGGAAGAGGACCGATCGCATCATTGACCGGGCGATGTGGGGCCGCATTATTTTTATTGGCCTTGTCATGGGCCTGCTCTCGTTGCTCGTGTATGATCTCACCTTGCCTAGTGGCCTGGTATCAGGGTTCGAGCATCTCGTGCCAGCTGAAGACCAACTGGCCACCGCGCGAACCACCGTCTTCACCGCACTGGTGTTTATGCAGTTGTTCAATGCCTTCAATTCGCGCTCAGAACTCCACTCTGCTTTCAATCATCTGTTCACCAATTGGTGGTTGTGGGCATCGGTGGTATTCGTCGTGATCTCGCAGGTTCTCGTAGTTGAATGGGCGCCCTTGCAGGCGGCTTTCGGAACGGTGTCCTTACAATGGCAGCACTGGTCGCTCGCAATTGGCGCTGGCGCGATGGTTCTCATTTTCGAGGAGGTCGTTAAGGCAATCCGGCGCGCGCGTGGTTAAGGCGACTGCGTTCCTATATCGCGCCAATGTGATCGACAGTGACGATAGATTACGGGCTTCGTTGCTCGGTTATCGGGTGGGGACCGTCGATAAAACAGTGTCATAATTGTGATGCGCGATTCGGCTCAAGACTGTGAATTGCGGTGGCTGCCATTCGCGCAAGCCCATGGTCGCCTTGGTGGTCTTTACGAAAGCGTGGTCGTTCTTTCCGGTCGGCAACCCCTGATATCCGCAATTTCATCCCGAAAATTTCAGCCGTCGATCTCGAAAATTCGCTTGTCCACAGCAGATGCGTTTACTGAAGCGACCAAGGATTCGTTAGACCGAACCGGAGAATCCATTATGCAGAATGCCATCTATCGGCGACCTTAATCCTGTGCTCGAGTAAACGAGGTGTGGTGGGGCTCGACATCTGCCAAAGCCGCGCACCGTTGTGGGTTTCGGCTTAGGATCGAGTTATGACACTCATCGAGCGATACCGCGGCACTGGCGCAGATCTACCATTTGGCAACCCACTTTTGGCGCACCCCGGTGTGACGATGGAAGGCTACTACTGGCGTATCACTGACCCCGATAATGGCCGATCGGTCATTGCGGGTATCGGGGTGAACCAAGGCCCGCGCGGTTCGTGGGCGACACTCTTCCTCGGTGCAAGCAATGGCTTCGTCGTTCATCGTGCGGTGCCGGGCGCCGAGGCAGGACGCGATCGAATTGTCGCGTATTCGGGCGATCTGTTTTATGGAGATGACCAGCGAGTGACCGTCGATTTGGGCGAGGACGCGAAGCTCGACATCCGGTTCTCTCACCTAGCTCCTTGGCCACGCAAGCCCTTCGGCGGCTCGAGCTTTTACCACTCGGTACCGGGTCTTAACCAGTATTGGCATCCGTGGATACTGGGCGGCTCGGTCACCGGCACTGCCGTCGTCGGTGACGACACGTGGGAGTTCGACAATGCGCAGATATACGCTGAAAAGAATTGGGGTAAGGAGGGCTTTCCTGACTCATGGTGGTGGGGACAGGCGCAGGGATTTGCTGACAGAGAGGCGTGCCTTGCCTTCGCCGGTGGTGACATCGATGCCGGACCCTATAAGGATACGGTGACGGCACTCGTTGTCCGGCTTCCCAATGGTGAAGTCATTCGACTCGGAAACCCGGGAACCTCGCCCGTCCATACCATTACGGAGCTTGGATCGTGGCGGATGTCCGGCAAGAACTATCGGTGGCAGATTGACGTGGAGGCGTTTGCTGATCCGGAAGATGCGCTCGTCTTACCAGTCCCGCTCCCCAGCGAGCATCGAAACGTGCCGGGTGACCTCGAGGTTCTCAATGGTCATCTACGCGTCGTTGTTCACGATCGGGGCAAGCTCGTGTGGAACGGAGAATCCCGCACGGCCGCACTCGAAGTGGGCGGACTGGATCTCGCCGCCGACTATTTGCGTACGCGCGGCCTCACCTTCGAGTCCTAGTCGAAGACAGTCACAGCACAAAAATTGGTGTGACTACCCGAGAAGAGTTCGATCCGAGAGGCCTGCTCCGCCACTAAAGTTCGCAAATCTCGTGAGTAGATCTTGGACCGTCATGGCCTTCTTTTCATCGCCGGCCACATCCATGATGATTTGGCCCTCGTGCATCATGATGAGGCGATTACCAAGCTCGAGGGCTTGATCCATGTTGTGCGTGACCATGAGCGTTGTCAGTCCGTTTTTCTCCACGAGTTCCTTGGTCAGCCGGGTGACCAGCTCCGCGCGTTGCGGATCGAGCGCCGCCGTGTGCTCGTCGAGCAGCAATACTTGCGGGTGGGTGAACGTGGCCATGAGGAGGGAGAGCGACTGGCGTTGACCACCGGAGAGCAGACCTACCCAGTCGTCGAGTCGGTTTTCGAGTCCCTGCTCAAGAATCTCGAGCTGTTCGCGGAAGAACTCCCTGCGCTGCTTGTTGACGGCCTTGCGAAGCCCACGGCGATGACCACGGCGGTACGCCATGGCGAGGTTTTCTTCGATAGTCATGTGCGGTGCAGTGCCCGCAGACGGGTTCTGAAACACGCGGCCGACGTAGGCGGCGCGCTGGAAGTCAGAAAGTTTTGTGACGTCACGCCCGTCAATGGTGATCGAACCCGAGTCGACACGATACGAGCCCGAGATGAGATTAAGGAGCGTGGACTTGCCGGCACCATTCGAACCGATAATCGTGACGAAATCACGTTCGGCCAAATGCAGGCTCGTGTCTATCACGGCCTTGCGCTCGTTGACTGTGTTAGGGAAGAAAGTCTTATTTACGTTCTGAATCTTCAGCATTTACAGTCCCTTTCCCGCCTCAGATCCGTCAGCGGAAGTAGCCGGACCAGATCTAGGACGCGCCGAACCGCTTCGCGTGTCCGCCGAACCGGTGGACAGCATCTCGGACCCCGAGCCAATACCATCGGACCGCTTGGCGAGTGCCGCTTGAACGTCGTCGGGAAGAATATCGGTGTTTTGGAGCGGATCGGCGTGCTTGGGTTTGAACGCCTTTGGAACCCGCTTGAGCGCCGACCACTGCGGTAGCACGAGGGCAAGCACCACGAGCAGGGCGGATATGAGCTTTGTGTCGTTCGGGTTGAGGCCGGCTTCGATGGCTAGGTAGATGACCACGCGGTACAGGACTGCGCCAAGAACGACGGCGGTGGCTGCGCGGAATACTGTGAGGCGGCCGATGATTGCCTGGCCAATGATGACCGATGCGAGTCCAGCCACGATAATGCCGATACCCATCGAGACGTCCGCGAAACCCTGGTACTGCGCAATGAGTGATCCAGATAGCGCCACGAGGCCGTTGGAGATCGATAGGCCGAGGATTTTTTGGAGATCCGTCGATACTCCGAACGACTGAATCATTTCCGCGTTATCGCCGGTGGCACGCATGGCCAAGCCGAGGTCGGTGTGTAGGAACCAAATAATCACCAGCAACACCACAAGCACGACTGGCAACAAAATGAGCGCGCCCTCCCACGAGCCGGAACCCAGCTTGCCTGCCTTGCGCAGGCCGGAGAGCATTGTGTCTTCGCGTAGCAAGGAGATATTGGCCGTGCCCATGATGCGAAGGTTGATCGAATAGAGCCCAATCTGGGTTAATATGCCTGCCAACAGGCCGTCGATATTCGCCTTGGTGTGGAGAACGCCCGTAATTGCTCCGGCCACCATGCCAGAGAAGAAGCCTGCCACCGTGGCCACGATAGGGTCAGCGCCGTTCACGATCGTAATGCCCGTGACTGCTGCTCCGGTGGCAAAGCTGCCGTCCACGGTGAGATCGGCGAATTCGAGGATTCTGAACGTGAGATACACGCCCAGCGCCATGATCGCGTACAGCAGTCCTAGTTCTATGGCGGTGACCATCAGGGCTCCTTCGTGCGTGAGCTTGTGTCGTGGCCTGACCTCCGCTGCGCGGGCAGAGGCTGACCGGAATGGGGTCGAGGGCCGCCCGGCCGAAGCCTAGACGGCCCTCGACGAGAGTTTACTCGAAGGTGTTCTCCACCTCGGCACGGTCAAGGACCGAATCCGGGAACGTCACACCCATGCGCTCAGCCGCGCCGTTGTTGATGTACAGAACGAGGTCCTGCTGGGTTTCCACCGGCATGGTTGCGGGGTCGGCACCCTCGGTGAGGATACGCACGGCCATCTCGCCGGTCTGGCGGCCAAGCTCGTAATACGAAATTCCGTAGGTAGCAATGGCGCCGTTCTCCACGGAATCACCTTCAGCGGCGAACACCGGGATCTGCTTCGATTCGCCCACCTGGATAACGGAGTCCAGAGCGGATACCACCGTGTTGTCGGTGGGGACATAGATTGCGTCCACATCAAGCGAGTTTGCGGCTTGCTGGACCTCAGAGGTATTGATGACGGTTGCTTCCTTGACTTCAAGGTTAAGCTCGTCAGCCGCCTTCTTCACCCACTCCACTTGGACCTGTGAGTTCGCTTCGCCAGAGTGGTAGAGCACGCCGATCGACTTCACGTCCGGTAAGATCTCCTGGATCAGTTCGATCTGCTCCTTCACCGGATTCGCGTCAGACGTACCCGTGACGTTGCCGCCAGGGGCATCTGCGGCGTCTACGAGTCCTGCTCCCTCCGGGTCAGTCACGGCGGTAAATAGAACCGGGGTGTCGGTAATCGACTGGGCAAGACCCTGCGCCATCGGCGTCGCCACACCTAGAACGAGGTCGTAATCGCCTCCGGCCATGGTACCTGCGATTGAGGCGACGACGGTTTGGTCGTTGTTGGCGTTCTGTTCGTCGTATTTCACGTCTAAGCCCGCGTCAGCGATGGCATCCTTAAAGCCCTCAACGGAGGCATCAAGTGAGCTATGCGTGACGAGCTGTGCAACGCCAATTTCGTACGTTTCGCCAGCGGAGTCGGTAGCAGTGTTGGCTGCCGACGAATCTGCGTCATTCGCATCCGAACTACAGGCGGCCAGCGCCAGCGTGGCAGCTGCCGCGAGCGCGATGAGTTTCCTCTTCATGTCAATTCCTTCTTGCATGTGTGGTAGACCATCCATTCATCGTCTGGTTGACGATCGACCACACGATGGGCGTTGTGCTCGCATCCTAAAGCAACGTCCGCCCATTGGGATTGCCATTCCACTATTTGGAAAGCATGTTCGTGTGAGGTTAGGCGGTACTTGGTTTAATCGATAAGTGAGGGACGGGTGGCATAACCTTAGATTATGAGTATGTCCGACAAGATCTATTCCGCGCTTATGAAGCGCAACCCAGAGGCGGAAGAGACCCTGCCCGCTGAGGTCCAGGATTCCATTGCGTCCAATGGACTCAAGCAGGTATCTGCGCAGGCCTTGCAGTCCTCGGGCGATCAACTGGTTAATGCGTCCACAGTTCTTCCTTGGCTGTTCGCTGCGCTCGGAGTTCCTCCCGCGCTAACCGGTCTTCTCGTTCCGATTCGGGAATCAGGGTCAATGCTCCCGCAAGCAGCACTCACGCCGCTCGTGTTGCGAGTGAAGTATCGCAAGTGGATCTTCGTCATCGGCTCGATCATCCAAGCTGCGTCTGTGTTTGCGATGGCGCTTGCCGCCGCACTCGCCGAGGGGCTCACGGCTGGTCTGTGGATCATTGCCGCGCTTGCTGTATTTTCCTTCGGCCGTTGCTTGAACTCTATTTCCTCGAAGGACGTACTGGGCCGGACGATTCCTAAAGGGGAGCGCGGCCAGATCAACGGACTGTCCACCACTGTGGGCGGCATTGTTGCTATCACCGTCGGCCTCGCGATCCGAGTCTTTGGCGGTGAAGACCTCTCGGTGGGCGCTATTGGATGGCTGCTCGTCATCGCCACTGCTCTATGGCTCGGTGTAGTCA
>JBHWRK010000035.1:0-2725 GCA_043426715.1 Trueperella sp.
GCAGGTTTTCCCGTTGAGCACACGCGCATCATCGGTTCCGACCTCGAAACGGTTGAGGACTTTCGCGGCCGACTGACGTTTCCGACGGCGGCTGGTCAAGGCGCTATCTGCGGCGTCTGGTTCGGAATATTCATCGGACTCATGTTCTGGTTACTGGCACCCGGCATGGGTTTCCTTGCGACGTTCACCTGGCCGGTTCTCTTCGGTGCACTTTTCGGCACCATCTGGGGAGCGATCGCCCATTGGGCTACCCGTGGCCAGCGAGACTTCTCATCCGTGCGTGCCCTGCGCGCCCAGCACTATGAAGTCCAGGTCCGCGCCGAGTACCTCGGCCAAGCTACGCAGACGATGCATGAGCACAACCTGCGCCCTAGCTCGCAGTCGACGATGTACTAAGCCGAACCCAACCCCGCAACCAACAAGCGCGGGGTGGTCGGCCGACGTCGTTCCTCCGGGAGTCAGTCCCAAGGTGGGCTCCCCTATCCAGGTACCGTAAAGTCCCAAGGGTCATCACCTCGCTGGCGAGCGCTGTTAGAATTGTGCCGCAATCGCTGAAAGGAACCCGCATGCCCGCTTATGAATCATTCCGCGAACCCATCACAAAGATGGCAGATGGAACGATCAAGCAACTCAATCCTTTTACAGGAACGGAAGTGTGGACAGTACCGGGTCGAGCACATCGGCCGCTCGGAGTAAAGAATCCGGATCCGCAGCCCATCAACCCTGACGATCTCGGCCACCACTGCGCGTTTTGTACCCAGCGTGTGCTCGAAACGCCGCCGGAAAAATCGCGCCTCATCCGCCGCGGCGAGGATGCAGAAATTATCCACACCGACAGCGTGGACATGCTTTCGCGCCAATGGGAGTTCCGCCGGATACCCAATCTATTCGAGATCCTTTCGTTTGATTACTGGGCGATGAACTACGACTACCGGCTTACGCCCGAGGCCACGAATCGCCTCGAGGCATACATCGCCGATCCGGCTGGCCGTGCGCACGTCATGGGCGTGCTACGCAACAAGTACTCCTCTCGCATGAGCCCTGAAGAGTTCGAAGAACTGTCCGAGGGCGAGAAGATGTCGGGGGCATATTCGTTCTTTGGCGGCGGGCACGATCTCATTGTGGCCCGCAGACATTTTGTGGACGGTGCAAGCGACGATTCGCAACTCGCCGGTTCCGGCACGCTCACTCCACAAGAGCACGAGTGGTACATGCGCATGACGATCAAAGCGATGGAAGACCTCTACGTCGCAAACCGTTACGTGCGCTACGTCCAGGTGTTCCAGAATTGGCTCAAGCCAGCGGGCGCCTCATTCGATCACCTTCATAAGCAGCTCGTGGCAATCGACCAGCGTTCCGTCAACGGGCGCATGGAAGTGAGGAAGGTCCGTACCAACCCGAACCTGTACAACGAGGCCGGCATCAACTACGCCGGCTACCGCAACCTCATTATCGCCGAGAACGAGCATGCCGTTGCCATCGCTGGTTTCGGCCACCGTTACCCGACGCTCGAGGTGTGGTCAAAGTCGAAGAACATCCAGCCCTGGGAGCACACTCGCGAAGAGCAGGCCGCGATGTCTGACCTCGTGCACGCTATGCATGCCGCTACCGGTGTTGAGGTGCCGTCCAATGAGGAGTGGTACACAAAGCCGATGGATTCCGACGTGCAGATGCCGTGGCGTATTCTGCTCAAGTGGCGCGTGTCCACTGTGGCTGGGTTCGAGGGTGGCACGAAGATTTACGTCAACACGATTGACCCGTGGTCGCTGCGCGATCGTGTGGTACCGAAACTGCTCGAGCTTCGCGCAGAGGGCAAACTCGCGCGCAACATCAACATCGCTACCGAGTGCTCGTGCGAGATCAACGCACTGAAATACAACCCGGCGCTCCACTAATTCCGAGATAGCCTCGCCATGTTTGTCGGTCACGTGAACACACTATCCGCGCCTGTGGCTCCGTTCAGCCCGCCGGTCGGCCCAGAACGCGTGGTCGCCCGCCGTGGACTTTCCGTGCGTTATCCAGAAAACACTCGATCAGCGTTCGATGCGGCGTGGAATTCCGGCGCACGAGTGCTTTCAACCGACGTTCAAGTGACCGACGACGGCGTTGCGATCTGCTTTCACGACCAGCAACTTAACCGCCTCACCGGCTGGGCTGGTACGGCTGGTGATTACACGTTTGCCGAGCTCCAAAAGCGATTGTGCGAGGGCCGGATGGAACCGAGTGCGAGATTCTTCCAATGGCCGAGCTGCTGGGTTCCTTCCCTAGCGCCCACTTTATTATTCAGTTGCGCAATGAAAAAGCAATCGAACCGCTGGCCAACGCAATCCTCAAGGCTAACGCCGCGCAGCGCGTGTGCGTGACCCACGCGTGGGACGCATGGCTCGAGGGAGTCCGAGAGCTCGTGGGACCCGAGCTTCAGCGGGCACTTGGTTGGCAGACTATGGCTGCGTTGGTGAGCGCGGCTCAGCGCGGCACGGCGCCCGATCCCCCGATCCGGGTGGCGAACTACGCCCATATCACTTGGCAGACCGCGGGCATCAAGCAGGCGGCAGACCAGCAATTTTTCCAGCGTTTCGTCTCCATGACCCACGACTTGGGTATGGCCGTGCGCGTGTGGGAGGTCAACTCGGCGCGCCATATGGCCCGCTTGTTCGACGACGGTGCAGACGCCATCGTCACCGACCGCATCGACATGGGGCTCGCCGTCGCGGCGAACAAGACT
>JBHWRK010000036.1:0-7817 GCA_043426715.1 Trueperella sp.
ATACTAAGGACAAACGGGAAAAGGACTATCGCAACGGTTACTGCGATGATGACGCCCACGATGACCCAGCTATACGAGAAGATATCGAACGGAATGTATTGACGGATCGCCCCACCTGCCGCGTAGAACTTCTCATGCAACGTGGCTGTCTCGTCCATCGATGCTGTGGCTGCAATTGTCCCGAAGAAGAACCAGTAGCCCTTTTGTGACTCGGCAAGGATGCCAGCAAGAAATGCAAGGAATGCGAGAAGTAACCATAATGCCGAGGCGAACCAGGTTGCCGCGCTGAGTTCTCTTCCGACGAAGACCAGTTGATGGAAAGTGGCAATCCACCTATATGCTTCGCCTTCGGCACCGGACATTGCGATGAGGCTGATCGCTGACGCTAACGTGATAACAGCGGATACGGCGAGGAGCGCCACAAGTAGCGGTTTGTATCCGCGTGCGTCGATCTGGGAATGTGCGAGTTGCCCCATAATGCTTCCTCACTGTCGGTGTGGCCCGCGAATTGTCTGAGTGTACCCCGTGATTGTAAGGAATAAGCGAGTGAATCGCGAAAGTCGGCGGTGCCAAATGGGAGCACGCGTGGACAAATATGCCGACGCCTTTGGTACTCCACGCTTTACCCCACGTCTCACCCGCGGGGACTCCACATCACTCCACTGCTAGCCGAACTGCGCACGCACTGTAGTGCGAAACTGCGCAAACCGCCGAGGTTGCCTGCAAAAACCCGAAATGTGGGCGAATTATCGGAAAATCCGTCCACCTGAGTATTCCTTGTGTTTAAGCGGAAAACTTTCTTCTCAGTGCGTGTTTGGTCTTGAAGATGGAGTAAAGTGGAGTAAAGTGGAGGCCAATGGGAAGAGGGGGTGCAGATGTTCCTTGGTACATACGAACCGCGGTTGGATGACAAGGGTCGTCTGATTCTCCCTGCGAAGTATCGTGATCAGCTCCAAGGTGGCTTGGTGATGACGCGCGGGCAGGAGCATTGCCTGTACATCTTTCCCATGTCGGAATTCGAGAACATGCTGGATCGCCTCAACCAGGCGCCGATGACGTCGAAGGAAGCGCGCACCTACAAGCGTGTGTTTCTCTCGGGGGCCAACGACCAGATCCCAGACAAGCAAGGTCGAGTCACCATTCCGGTGGCGTTACGCGAGTACGCGGATCTTGATCGCGAAGTCGCGGTGATCGGTTCCGGTACACACGTCGAGGTCTGGGACCTTGAGGCGTGGAACTCGTTCTTGGATTCCAGCGAATCTGAGTTCGCAGATCGGGAAGACGAACTTATCCCGGGTGTTTTCTAACCCCGAGATCGGTTGGCCTTTCACCGATGTCCTGAGGTAATTCCCCAACTTCAGGCCAACGGTGGAGGACCAATCGATCTCGCACCGACCGTAGGTCACGAAAGGAGGATCGGTGCGCACAGCTCGAGACAACGCATTACACGTGCCGGTCCTCACTCGTACACTCATCGATTTGCTCGCGCCCGCGCTCGATGGCGAAGCAATTCTCATTGATTGCACACTCGGTATGGGTGGGCATTCCGAAGCCTTCCTCCAGGAATTTCCTGAGTTACGAGTTGTCGGTATCGACCGTGATCCGGCTGCGATCCAGCTCGCCTCCGAGCGCCTCGCCCCGTTCGGCGAACGCTTTACCGCTGTTCACGCCACGTACGACGACGTGGACCTTGTCGCATCCGAGTACGGACGGGGTGGCAAGGCCGATGCGATTGTGATGGATCTCGGCGTGTCGTCTCTTCAGCTCGACGAGGAGGATCGCGGCTTTTCATACAGTGTGGATGCTCCGCTCGACATGCGGATGAATCCTACTGACGATCTGACTGCAGCTGACATTCTCGCCACCGCGAGTCACGGAGAACTCGCCCGCATCCTGCGGGTATATGGCGAGGAAAAGTTCGCCGCACGAATTGCGAGCGCAATTGTCCGTCGTCGCGAGACCGCGCCACTCACTCGCACCAGCGAACTAGCGGACATCGTTCGTGACTCCATCCCAGCGGCTGCGCGCCGGACGGGTGGCAATCCTGCGAAGCGCACCTTCCAAGCGCTACGCATCGCAGTTAACGAAGAACTTGACGTTCTTGAAGCCGCAATCCCTCGCGCGATTGAATCGCTACGTGTAGGTGGCCGTCTCGCCGTCGAGTCCTACCAATCCCTTGAAGATCGCATCGTTAAGGACGCGTTCTCAAAGGGAACCGCGTCGACAACTCCAGCCGGACTGCCTGTGGAGCTCGACACCCACAAGTCCTACCTGTGTGCACTCCACCGCGGAGTGATCAAGGCAGACGATGCCGAAATCGTAGCTAACCCACGAAGCGCATCAGTCAGGCTCCGCGCCGTGGAACGTACCGCACCCACTCCCGACCACCTTTACAACCCCGACCAAGACCGAGGTAACCGATGAGCACCGCACTCAACCAGCGTGCATTTACTGCACCTTCGTCCCGCCCAGTTATCGAGATGCCTGGGCTCACGGTCGTGCCGACGCCCGCTCCCGCACGCGGCTTTTTCAGCACTGTCGCCATCTGCCTGTCACTGTTCATTGGATCGGTAGGCGTCGCATTTCACCTCAACACGCTCATGATTCAAGGCGCTTATGATGTGAAAAACATTAGTGTGGAACTGAACGAAGTTGCCGCCCGAGAAGCAACCCTGTCCAAGGACGTCATCGGGGTGTCAACACCGAACGAATTACGTGCTCGTGCAGACGCGCTCGGACTTGTCCCCGCCGTCGGTGCTCAGCACATGGATCTTGAAACTGGGGTGATCACCGCCCCGGCTGAGAAGTAGGGGATTGGTGTATGGCAAGGTCGGAGGACCAGCGGGTCGGAGCTGTCATGAAGGAGAGCTTCCGCCGCGGTCTCGGCTCCGGTAAAGGTCCTGATGCCGGCGCGAAAGCGCTTACACGCAAGCGACTCACCTCCATCACGGTGGTCATTCTCGTCGTCGCCATCCTGTTGGCGCTGCGCCTTACCTATCTACAGGTTGTTCAGTCCGATACGCTGTCAGAAACCGCCCGCGAGTTTCGTTCGCGCTCATACCCGCTCGAGGCGAAGCGCGGAGATATTTACGACGCCAACGGCGCGATTTTGGCGACCTCCCTTGAACGGTACAACGTTCGGGTGGACCAAACCGAGATACCTAAATACATCAGTCGTGACGATATGGGCGCCATTGATGGAGCAGGAGCCGCAGCTGCGGCACGAAAACTTGAGCCCTTCGTCTCGATGGATCAAGCCGAGCTTGGCGGATTCCTCATGGGCGGGGAACAGAAGAGCAAATGGAAGCTCCTCATGTCTGATATTTCCCCCGATGAGTGGCGCGAGATTAACGCACTTGGCATTCGAGGGATTTACCCCGAGCGGTTTATACAGCGGCAATATCCGAACGAAAATACCGCCGGGACGGTGCTTGGCTATCTGGGCGAGACGGAAGATTCACCCGATCCGATCGGTCGGGCTGGAATCGAACAGCAATATGATTCTGTGCTTGCGGGTACCCCAGGATCGA
The DNA here is from genome assembly GCA_043426715.1 of Trueperella sp. Taxonomy (GTDB): domain Bacteria; phylum Actinomycetota; class Actinomycetes; order Actinomycetales; family Actinomycetaceae; genus Trueperella. The sequence goes on from JBHWRK010000036.1 coordinate 3,531, forward strand.
TGCAGTTCGAGGTGGGACCCAGCGGTACCGTATTCCCGGGATCGGATCGGTACGAGACTCCAGCGATTGACGGAGGAAACGTCCATCTCACGATTGACCGGGATCTACAACGCGCCACGCAGGACGCCCTTGATGGGGTGGTTGCTGGAAGTGGTGCTGAGTGGGGTACCGCGATCGTCATCGAGGTGGGAAGTGGCCGGGTGATCACCCTCGCGGACTCGAGCTCACCTGACCCTGCGAACCTGTCTGCGACCGATCCGAAGCATTGGAACTCTCGCGCCGTCTCCGCCATCGTCGAGCCGGGCTCAACTGGCAAAGTCATTACCTATTCATCAGCCCTCAATGAGGGAGCGGTCGATCCGTTAGACCTGTTCAATGTATCCACCCCGATGACGATGCCAAACGGCGAAGTGATTCGGGACAACGATTCCCATCCGGCAGAGAAGATGACGGTGGCAGGTACGCTCGCGAAGTCGTACAACACTGGCCTTGTGCAGATAGGCGATCTTGTTCCGGACGAAAAGCGCTACCAGTATCTCCGTGACTTTGGCCTTGGCCAACCGACCGGCATTGAACTTCCCGGCGAGCAGGCCGGCCTACTTCACCCTGTTGAGATCTGGGGCAAGCGAGAGCGGTACACGAGTATGTTTGGCCAGGGATGGAGTGCCACAACTCTTCAGCTCGGACAGATGATGTCCGTCATTGCCAACGAGGGTGTGCTCGTCCCGATTCATATTGTTGACGGTGTGGAGACGATCGACGGCGAATTCACGCCGACCACCGTGGGCGAATCTCGCCAGGTGGTCACTCCCGAAACCGCACACGACATGCTCGACATGATGCAGGCCGTCACCGATTCCGGCTCAACAGGTTGGCGGGCGCGGGTCAACGGATATAACGTGGCAGGCAAGACGGGCACTGCCCAGGTTCCCGACGCCACCGGCGCTTTGACTAAGCGTGCAGGTACTTTCGTTGGTGCGATTCCGGCTGAAGATCCCCAGATTGTCGTGGCTTCCATCGTTTTTAACGCTGGTGGAGCAGGGTACGGCGGTGATACTGCTGCGCTCGTGTTCTCCCAGACGGCCGAGTTTGCGATGCGCCAGCTCAAGATTCCACCGTCGACGGTTGACCTTCTGCGCCTGCCGTGGACTGAAACTGAGCTTAAAGAGGGAGCAGAAAGTGACACGCCCTAGGAAATCGCCCGAGGTTTCGCTGACCCACATTGCAGATGAACTGGGTCTTGCATCGCCCGCAGACGTGTTCGTTCGTGGCGTGAGTGCGGATAATCGCACCATCCAGCCTGGCGATCTTTTTATTGCCGTGCCCGGCCGCAAGGTCCACGCGGCTCATTTTGCGCAATCCGCGGTGGAGGCGGGGGCTGTAGCCGTCCTGACCGATGCCGAGGGAACACGCATCGCCTCAGAGTTGGGTGCTCCTGTGATCGTAGCGGAGAAACCTGCGAGCGTCGCAGGGAAGGTCGCTTCTATTATTTACGGCAATCCGTCGGCCTCTCTGACAACGTTTGGAATCACTGGAACGAACGGTAAGACCTCAACGGCGTTCATGATTGACGATATTCTTCGCCGTCTTGGGCGCACGACGGGATTGATTGGAACCGTCAACGTCACTATTGCTGACGACGTCGTTCCCGCTGCGTTGACCACCCCGCAGCCAGTTGATCTGCAATCCATTCTCGCGACACTCGTTGAACGCGGAGGAACGGATCTCATCATGGAAGTTTCCTCCCATGCTCTCGAGCAGAAGCGCACGCATCCGGTTCGATTTGACGTCGTCGGCTTCACCAACCTCACCCAGGACCACCTCGATTATCACGGCACGCTTGAGGAGTACTTCGATGTCAAGGCCACACTCTTTGATGCTGAGCACTCGGTACGGGGCGTGGTGACGATCGATGACGACGCCGGGCAGCGGCTGTACGATCAGGTCTCGGCACAGCGTCCGGGAGCGCTGGTCTCACTATCGCTCACTGGGAAGGATGCAGATTGGACTGTAGTTACAGACGGCCAACAATTCACCCTCAAAGGACCACGCGGTGTGCTGTCAACGTCCACCAGTCTTCCGGGATTCTTTAATGTGGCAAATGCGGCCCTCGCTGCCACGATGATAATTGAGTCTGGTGTCAATCCGGCGGATCTCGCACACACGCTGGGGGACCGCGGAATTTCGCCCGTCATTCCAGGCCGCATGGAGGTTGTGGGAGACAGGCCCTACACAGTCGTCGATTTTGCGCATAACACCGACGCGCTGGAGAAGGCGATGCGCGCCCTCAAGGGAATTCGACCGGGAAGACTCATCGTGGTCACGGGCTCGGCCGGTGATCGTGATCGCAGCAAACGGCCGATGATGGCGGCGGCCATCGCCACGCACGCCGATCACCTTATTGTGACGGATGATGACCCGCACTCGGAAGACCCGGCTCAGATTCGTCGGGAACTGATCGCTGGCATTCCAAAAGGGTTCTCGTGGGAAGAAATCGCCGATCGGGAGGTAGCCATTCGCGCCGCGATCCGTGACGCACATGACGACGACGTGGTACTCCTTGCTGGCCGTGGACATGAGACAATTCAGGACGTTGCAGGTAATGCTATTGAGATTGATGATCGCAAGGTAGCGCGCGAGACTCTGGCTCGCCGATTGGCGGAGGATTCATGATACCTATTTCGTTGGCACAGGCCGCTGAAGATGCAGGCGGAACGATTGAGAACGCCGCTGACGCGCAGGTCACTGGCGTTGTGTCGGATACCCGCCAGATTTCGGGTGGGGAGCTCTTCGTTGCGATAGCAGGCGAACGCGTTGATGGATCCACACTCGCGGCGGCGGCCGTTGAGGCTGGCGCGTCGGGCGTTCTCACAGCCGATCCGGAAATAGCGCGTGACTCGGGGGCACCGACAAGCCGTATTATTGCGGTTGACGATCCACTCATCGCGCTTGGCTCGCTTGCTCGAGAATCGCTTCGCCGTGCTCGCGAGGCCAATCCACGCCTGAAAGTCGTGGCTGTGACCGGATCGGTAGGAAAAACGACGACGAAGGACTTGCTTGCGGCGCTCCTTGGAGTTCGTGGCCCCATCATTGCCCCACCGGGATCGTTCAATAATGAACTCGGACTTCCTCTGACTGTCCTGCGAGCCGGTGCGGACACGGCCACCCTCGTGTTGGAAATGGGTGCCGACAAGATCGGCAATATCGACTACCTGACCTCGATCGCGCCGCCAGACGTCTCCGTCGTGCTCGCGGTAGCTCGAGCGCATCTTGGTGAATTCGGCGGTATCGACAATGTTGCTCGCGCTAAGTCGGAGCTCGTGACGGGAACGAAGCCAGACGGCGTCGTCATTCTCAATGGTCATGACGATCGCGTCCGCGCCATGGCAGATCTTGCCGAGGCTGACGTGTTCTACTTTGGAGTGCAGGGGCTTCCAGGTCCGCATGCGGAGAATGTGCGCCTTGACGACCTCGGCCATCCCGTCTTCACTCTCGTTACCTCGCGTGGGAGAGCAGAAACTACGCTGGGACTTGTTGGTGAACACAACCTGTCCAATGCACTGGCAGCTGCGGCCGTGGCGGCCAATTTTGGCATTGCACCCGAGGAGATCGCGCGCGTGCTCGAAGAGACTGGTCCAGCCAGCCCGCACCGCATGGCCGTGTCGGAACGGGATGGGATCCTCATCATTGACGATTCTTACAATGCCAACCCAGACTCGATGAGAGCTGGCCTTGACGCACTTGAAAATCTGGGCAAGGGACGCCGGAAGATCGCCGTCTTGGGAGCCATGCTCGAGCTTGGCGATGACTCGGACGCTGAGCACGCCAGCATCGGAACCTACGCGGGCGCGTCGGGTGTTGATGTCCTCGTCGCGGTGGGACCGGGGGTGGACGCGCTCGTCGACTCGGCCAGGGCCGACGGCCTAGAGGTAGTTGTGACTACCGCAGACACTGCGATGCACGCGCTTTCACCGCTAATCTGCGAAGGTGACGTAATCTTACTAAAAGGCTCAAATGGTTCAGGCGTGTGGCGCGTAGCTGAAGCGTTGTTGGGAGAGGAAGGCTAAATGCTTGCGATTCTCATCGCGTTAGCGACATCGCTGACGATTGCTCTCTTCAGCACCCCCTTGTTCGTCCGGTTCTTGAAAAGGCGATCATACGGCCAATACATCCGCGAGGATGGACCGACCACTCATTTGGTCAAGCGCGGAACCCCCACGATGGGCGGGCTCGTTATTATTGGCGCCACCTTGCTGGGATACACACTTGCGAATGTGCTCACACTAC
>JBHWRK010000037.1:0-22209 GCA_043426715.1 Trueperella sp.
CCTGTGACGCGCTCGCGAGCTGGCCTTTATTCTGCGCCAGCTCGGCGTGGCGTGATCCTCACGTAACCAAACCTAAACTGGCCGACGTCTTCGGGGGCGGCTACGGCGTCGTCGTAATTTACTTCTCGTTGTCGAGCGCGGCAGCGCCGAGAGCTTCCCGCCAGGAGCCAAAGCGTTGGCGAATCGCGGCGCCGGAGGGCAACTTGCCGGCGTTGCCGGAATCGATGAGCCACCGCGAATAGTTGTTGAACGAGGGCTGGCGACGTTCATGTTTCGCATCCACGATGTAGGAGCGGATGGCGAACAGGTAGTCGTCGGCGGAAAATTTCAGCCCGCCACGGCTCCGGCCGCGGCGCGGGGTCAAGCCGATCGACGTGAGTGCATCATTCCAATACCCGTTGAAGCGCTTGATGACGGTCTGCGACGTGGGTGGCCACAGGAACCCGCCGCGCTCCTGTTCTGGGTAATGGTTCACGAATTCGGCGCGATGCGTGTCGTAATCCTTCGCGGTCAGAGCCGCGGACGGGTTGGACTTGGACAGCTCGTATCCGGAAATAATGAGGCTCAGTGCCCGATCGCGAACGTCGGCGCTCAGGCCGTCAAGGTACACCCCTACTTCATTGTGCAGGTCGTCCGGCACTTCGTCGGTACTGGGATCCAACTTATGGGTGTGCGCGAGCATGAGGTAGAGCGCGCCTTGGAGCGATTCCTTCGAGAAGTGTTGGGCTGGCCCGTGGCCAGAACGCTCGACGTCGAGTGCATCGGCGCGGAGCAGGAGTTCGAGAGTGGTTCGAGCGGCCGCCATGGAAACGTCGTCAAGCTCCTTGTCGAACGTCTTCGCTTGATCGGCGGATGTTTCTGCGCCTACGACGTCGGAAATCGACCTCACAGACACGAACGGCACATCAAACGAATAGGCCACCTGTGCCAGAGCCTGGGATTCCATGTCGGCAGACAGCACGCCCGGAAATTCTTCGCGTAGACGATCGACGTTGTCCTCAGTGACGAACGAATCGGATGAGATCACTTTTCCTAGGTGAACCGAGTATTCGGAGGAATCTTGAATGTCGTGAATTGGCTGAAGCAAAGCTTCGTTGATTGTGAAGCTCTCGGGCTGGCCGGGAATCTGCCCGCGCTTGTAGCCAAACACTGTGGCATCTGCCGTGCCGTGAAAGATTTCGGAGCCAATGACGATATCTCCGACGATCAGCTTCGAATCAAGGCCGCCGGCGGATCCCACCGAGATGATGATGCGGGGGTCAACCTTGCACATGACCCAGCTGAGCAGGGAGGATGCGGCCACCATGCCCACACCGGTGGTGATGAACATGATCGCACAACGGCCCTTGCGGGCCAGCTTGGCCTTTCCGGTGGGTACGTTTCTGTTACTGAAAGAAAAGTCGGAGAAGAGCTCCTCGAAAGGTTGCATCTCCTCGTCCATTGCGGCGACGATGATTGCATTAACGGCCGTCATGCGTAGATCTCGCCCCAACTTTCTCGCTTGTCGAGCATGGCTTGGACGGCCGTCTTGGCGCCGTCGAGCGAGTGGCTCTCGCCCCATCCGCACTGAACCTCATTGGCGGCGGGCACGGAATCCGCCGTTAGGATATCTCGGAACGAAGTTTCCACGAGGTCCATTGTCCCCTCAAGATCGGGTTCACTGGATCGCAGCAGGTAGAAGCCGGTTTGGCATCCCAGGGGAGAAAAATCGACGATGTCGTCTGCATGGTTGCGCGAGTATTCAGCGAATGAGTGCTCGATTGAATGAATCGTTGGCATCTCGAGGTGCTCGACGTTCGGCTGGCAAAAGCGGATGTCGTACTTGGTAAGCGTGACGCCGCCGAGAGCCTTCACATCTGCCACTCGTATAAACGGTGCGACCACCTTCGTGTGGTCAAGGTTGAATGACTCGACATTCATCTGTTGCATGACATCCCCTCAAGACACTTCATATTTGTAGCGCACGTACTTCCGCATAAAAGGCCCTTAAAATTCGTCACACTCAAGGTTCTGGTGTTTTTCGAAATTGTCTAAGCGTTGATGAACGCGCGCTACATTCGACATCCTCGCACACAATCCTGTGAAATCGGGATACTTCGGGTGGTCAGATGCACTAACGAGCAGCACCCTCGTGAGGAGTGACATTCCGTCCCGCAGCCTGGCAGGCAGGACAGTACCCCCAGAACGTCACCTCGGCCTCGTCGAGCGCGTATCCATGATCGTCGCTGGGTGTCAGACACGGAGCCGATCCAATAACACAGGGAATGTTCACAATCTCCCTGCACGAGCGGCAGACTAAGTGATGGTGGTTGTCGTGGCGCGCCAGCTCATACAGCGGGACTGAGCCGTGGGGCTCGACCTCGCGCAAAAGGCGCTTTTCCGTAAGGATGTGAAGCACATCGTAGACGGCTTGCGTGGAGACAGAACCAAGTCGGCGGGTGACTCCCTGGCGCACCTGATCAGCGCTCGAGTGAGGGTGCTCCTCAAGTTCCTCAAGCACGGATATGCGCGGCCGTGTCACGCGGAGGCCAACTTCGCGTAGCTGATCTTCAAACGGTGTCTCCATGCTGTCCATTTTCGCCATAACGAAATAATAAAGCAAGGAGTGTCCGCTGGTGGACCCGCATGGAGACCGGTATAAAGGCACCAAAAGACTCGCACGGGTGCATAGTTAAGATAAGGCTGAGACCGGTACGTACGCCTTGCGATAGTGAGCGACTTAGTTGTTATGTTCCGTTGGGCCTGTTCTTGCCCTAATTTCCGGCGTTGACGAGTCGGCATGTGGAAGGTGTGGGACACGCTAACCTTGAACACGCCGAGACACGACGACGACACGCCGATCCGAGCAGTGGCCCTTCCGCTGCGTGAACGATGATTTTTCGCGGGTTTATCCACGTCTGTGGATAATTTTCTCAACTTCTGTGGATAGGTGGAGAAGAGTTGTCCACACGCTGTGGTTTTGTGGAGAGAGTTTTTGTCGGAAGGGATGACGACGATGGGGCCAAGGCGCGTCGTTGCTCCGACCTCAATGGCTCCAAAGTTGTCTCGTGGATAGGCCAGTGGTTAACCATACGGAGGGGATTCACCTCCCGGCGGAAGAATGGAACCTATCCACATGGGCCTTTCATTGAGACCATGCGGTAGGGGCGAAGGCACACCTAAATCACATCATCTAGTGGTCAACAAAATTTGTTCCACTAGGTGTAGTGTTGGTTCTCGTATCCACTCGAGGTCAAGATAAATCTTGACGAAGCCCTAAAAAGCACTAAAGGAGTCACGCTGATGGCAATTACCGTTTACACCAAGCCTTCCTGCGTTCAGTGCACTGCGACCATGCGCGCACTGAAGAAGCACGATCTTGAGTTCACGGAGGTGGACCTCACCGAGGATGCAGACGCGCTTGCCACAGTGAAGGCCCTCGGTTACCAACAGGCGCCGGTGATTTTCGCAGACGGCGACCACTGGGCTGGATATCGTCCCGACAAGATCAAGGCGCTTGTTCCTACGCAGGTGGGCGTAACCGTTACTGCGTAAGAGGCAGTGCGGTTGGGGCATCCTTGCCCGATGCGCTCACGAGAGGCTGAGGTGATCCGTTGAAAATTTTTGGGACAAACTCATAGCCATGTCGCTCATGCGCCTAGCCGCGGGCGTCACACAGTTTCAACACGTCGTCTAGGAAGTGATGTCGATGGTTCACATCGTCTATTTCTCGTCGGCCACAAATAATACTCATCGCTTCGTGGAGAGGCTGGGATATCCAGCTGAGCGGATTCCGCTCCGCCCCACGGAAGAGTTTTTGAATGTTGATCAGGACTACGTTCTGATCACCCCCACCTACGGGGGAGGTACCGCCCGCGGAGCGGTGCCGAAGCAGGTGATCAAGTTCCTGAATGACGAACATAATCGTTCGTTTATCAGGGGTGTGATTTCCGCTGGTAACACCAATTTTGGTGAGGCCTACTGCCTTGCGGGGGACATCATCTCCGCAAAGACGAAAGTTCCGCACATGTACAAGTTTGAACTTCTTGGCACGGATAGGGATGTGCAAGTCGTTCGCGAGGGATTGGAAGAATTTTGGAAGCAACTCTGACGGACACGGGCGAAGAGCTGTTGGCGCCCGAGATGGATTACCACGCGCTCAACGCCCAGCTCAATCTTTACGATGCCGATGGCAATATTCAGTTCGACGCCGATAAGCAGGCTGCCCGCCAGTACTTCCTTCAGCACGTCAACAAGAACACGGTCTACTTCCACGATTTGGAAGAGAAGATGGATTACCTCGTGAAGGAGGGCTATTACGAGCCCGAGGTTCTCGAGCAATACTCGTTCGATTTCGTCAAGAAGTTGTTCAAGGCCGCCTACGCTCACAAGTTCCGCTTCCCGACCTTCCTGGGCGCATTTAAGTACTACACCTCCTACACTCTGAAGACGTTCGACGGCACGCGCTACCTCGAGCGGTTCGAAGATCGTGTGTGCATGGTCTCGTTGTTCCTCGCGCAGGGCGATGAGGACATGGCGATGGATCTCATGGACGAGATCATGACGGGTCGTTTCCAGCCGGCAACTCCGACGTTCCTTAACGCTGGCAAGACGGCACGTGGCGAGCTCGTCTCCTGCTTCCTGTTGCGTGTGGAAGACAACATGGAGTCGATCGCCCGCGCGATCAATTCCTCGCTGCAGCTGTCTAAGCGCGGTGGCGGTGTGGCGCTTAACTTGACGAATCTGCGCGAGCAGGGTGCGCCTATCAAGAGGATTGAGAACCAGTCATCGGGTGTCAATCCGGTGATGAAGCTTCTCGAGGATTCGTTCTCGTACGCTAACCAGCTTGGTGCACGTCAGGGAGCTGGAGCTGTATACCTCCACGCCCATCACCCTGACATCATGCGCTTCCTCGACACGAAACGTGAAAACGCGGATGAGAAGATTCGGATCAAGACCCTCTCACTCGGCGTCGTTATCCCGGACGTAACGTTCAAGCTCGCGCGTGAAAACGCGGATATGTACCTGTTCTCGCCCTACGACGTGGAGAGGGTGTATGGCGTACCGTTCTCCGAAATCTCCGTGACGGAAAAGTATGACGAGATGGTGGACGACAAGCGAATCAAGAAGACCAAGATTAACGCTCGTCAGTTCTTCCAGACCCTTGCTGAGATTCAGTTCGAATCCGGGTACCCATACATTGTGTATGAAGACACGGTGAACCGTGCAAACCCGATCGAGGGTCGCATCACGATGTCGAACCTGTGCTCGGAGATCCTCCAGGTCTCCACGCCATCCACCTTCAATGCCGACCTGTCCTACGACCACGTCGGTCGCGACATCTCGTGCAACCTCGGCTCGCTGAACATCGCAAAGGCCATGGATTCGCCTGACTTCGCGCAGACGATTCGCACCGCAATTCGGGCGCTGACGGCCGTGTCAGATCAGACGTCGATCGAGTCGGTGCCGTCGATCAAGCGTGGCAACGAAATGTCGCACGCGATTGGTCTGGGCGCCATGAATCTCCATGGCTACCTTGGCCGCGAGCGCATCCACTACGGATCTCCCGAGGCACTCGACTTTACGAACATCTACTTCTACACCGTCACCTACTACGCAATTAAGGCCTCCAATGAGCTCGCGAAGGAACGCGGCGAATCGTTCTACAACTTCGAGAATTCGGACTACGCGAAGGGTACGTACTTTGATAAGTACATCGACGAGGAGTGGGTACCTGAGCACGACCGCGTCAAGGAACTTTTTGAGGACATCCACGTTCCCACGCAGGATGATTGGCGCGAGTTGAAGGCCGAGGTCATGGAGCATGGTATGTACAACCAGAATCTCCAGGCGGTTCCGCCCACCGGTTCGATCTCGTACATCAACCACTCCACGTCCTCGATCCACCCGATCGTGTCGAAGATCGAGATTCGTAAGGAAGGCAAGCTTGGTCGCGTGTATTACCCGGCTGCTTACATGACGAACGATAATCTCGAGTACTTCCAGGACGCCTACGAGATTGGCCCCGAAAAGATTATTGACACGTACGCTGTGGCAACCCAGCACGTGGATCAGGGACTGTCGCTCACGCTGTTCTACCCGGATACGGTGACGACGCGTGACGTGAACCGTAACTACATCTATGCATGGCGCAAGGGCATCAAGACGCTCTACTACATGCGCATTCGCCAGGCTGCTCTCGAAGGCACCGAGGTTGAAGGCTGCGTGTCTTGCATGCTGTAACGCACGCACACACGCTGTTACGCATGCGATAAGTGGGAGGGTCGGAGTGTGATTACGCTCCGACCCTCCCGTCGTTTTGGCAGGAGGGTGAGTGTCCCGCATAGTTTTTCTGACGGTAGCCATATTCGCTGTGCTTATATTCGCCAGTTCCCTTTCGCCCGATGATGCAGTCCGGGCTGAGGTTGTTCGGGTGGTCGATGGCGATACGGTGATCGTGCACGTCAACGACACCGGAACCGACGAGCGTGTGCGAATGCTTAATCTCGACACGCCTGAGGTGTCAGCCTCGACGGCTCAGGAGCGGTGCTTCGCTGAGGAAGCGAAGGTCTATGTTTCCAGCCGCCTTCCGGTGGGAACCGAGGTTCAGCTGGCGACCGACCGCGTAGAACGCGACAGGTACGAGCGCCTTCTTGCGGGTATCCAGCCCGACGAGTCGGACCGCGTCATCCAAATCGACATTGCGGCACGAGGCTTGGGCGTGGCGGCTTACTACGGAGATAATGACAGATACCTTAACGACGTCGAATCTGCCGAGCGGAGCGCGAAGCGCGAAAAGGCGGGCATGTGGGATCCCAACCACCACTGCCACCGAGCCACGGACTCCGGGTGAGAGAACGTTGGACATTTAGGAACGTGTTGCATTGGGAGACGGTGCTAATTCGGCGTGGTGGGGAACGTCATGCCATGATCACCGACGCTCTCGTTACTGGCCTGACTCCCGCCGCATGCGAGGATTCATCGGCCACGCCTGAGCAGAGTTGCGAGGAACTGGTACTGCGAGTGCTGATGCAACTGCGACCGCTCCAGCAGCACACTTACATAACTTCTTTAGCTGGTCGATTCTGGATAACGGTGTGTTCCACCAAGTTGTCCTGCATGTCTTCATAGATGCGGAGACGGGTGGGGTCGTGTTCTACGCGACGTCAAGCGTTAGGCGGTGGCGGCCTCGTGCTCGAGGAGCCAAACTTTACGGTCGGTGCCACCGGAGTAGCCGGTGATTTTTCCGCCAGCGCCCATGATGCGGTGGCAGGGAACGATGATCATGAGGTGGTTTTTACTGAGTGCGCCGCCAACGGCGCGCGCTGATGAGGGAGTGCCACGCCTCTTTTCCACGATGTTGGCGAGCTCGTGATAGGTGATCTGCTCGCCATAGGGAACCTCGCGCAGGGCCGACCACACGGTTAGTTGGAAGTCGGTTCCCACGGGTTCGATTTCGAAGGACACATCCGGGTTTTTGCCGGCAAAGTAAGAGTCGAGCCAGTCCGATACCGGGCCGCGGACGGGCTCAGTTGCACCGAGCGCATGGTCAGGAAAGTTCTCCTGCCCCTCGATCCACAGACCGTGCAAGACCCCATCGCTTTCGTCGATAGTGAGGCGACCGATGGGGGATTCATAGATGCTCAGCATGCCGGTAACTCCAATCTTTCAGTGTGCCGGTACGTCTAACCCTATGCGCTACCAGCAAGAAACGATCGGTTTCACCTCCAATGTCCCGATGACATAGGTACCGCAAACGACCTTGTGGGATCGAGCCTGATTTCGCGAAATCAGGTGCTACCGCGAACTCAAGGTGGGGTCTGGTTCGGTGAGAAGAGCCGGGCGGGCAAACCATTGCGAGAACTTCCACGTGACCCATTCGAGTGGTCCGCGCCGCAACGGCGTGATTGCCCATAGCGTGGTGAACACGAGTACTGCGCCCGCCACCCACAGGAATGGTGCCAACGACTCACCGAAGAACCAGTCTTGCTTCCAGTACAGGAAGAAGGCATGACCGAAGTAGGAGGTCAAAGACATGGAGCCGACTGCAGCTAGTGGCAGGAGTACGTGCTTGGCGAGAGGAGAGAGGTAGAGACACAGGGCGAGAATCGCGATACCCACGCCAAGATTTCCCACCACCTCAGGGGTGGTATTCGAGTGGGGTGAGATGTTGAAGAAATCCCACAGGACACTAGGAAACTCGTCGTCGGCAAAGTTGGCTGACCAGTAGTCATACTCCGGAGCGAATGTTTGAGTGGCAACCCAACCAGCCAGGTAACCGAGCACACCCACCGACAGGCCGAAAATGAGGAGTCGCTGACGGATGAAAGCACTGGTGAGGTCGAGACGGCCGATGGCCATGCCGGCAAGGACATAGGCCATGTAAGCGAGGCCCGGGTACATGCCGCTGATTAGCGTTTCGTACAAAAAACCGTTCGCGCCACTCGTGCCCCAGATGTCGTGTTTGAAGGTCACCCAGTTCACTAGCTGAATGATTTGTGGTCCGGCAAGTGCCAGCACAACAGCGCTGATGGAGAGACGTTTGACCGACCAGTGTACGAGGGGGATCGCGAGTAGGAACCAGGCGGCGTAAAAGGCGAGAATGACTGCGATCGGGGTCGAAAATAGATCGAGGATTGCGGCAAAGCCCAGCAGGATGACGGCACGGCCAGCAATGCGAAGCTGTGCATGATGCATCTGGTCGCCTGTGTAGTGGACGTTTCGACCGGTGAGAATCGCAATGGACACGCCTGCCAAAATCGCGAACAATGCCGACGATCGCCCAGAAGGTATCTCTGCTAATAGTGCAGGAAGTCCCTCGACGTACGTCGGCTTTAAGTGCGCCCAGATCATGCCGATAATCGCCAGGCCGCGCGCGATGTCGATGCCGCGGATTCGTCCCGAGTAGCGCTGCCGAGTGTGCGTTGTTCGCGGCGGGTGTGTCTGCGAAAGGGGACCAGCCGTCGTCGTGCCACTGGGTGAAACGGAACCAATCGGCGTCGTTTCCAACGGCGCAGAACTGGCGGAAGCGATCATGTCAGGAGAACCGGAAGCGTGTGAGTCCATGCACCAAGCGTAGACCGTGCGGCGCGCACCGCAGGTCAGCCCGTAAGCGGATGTGACCGGCTAGCCCGTGGACAACAGGCCTAAAGACCTAGGAACGTGAGACGATAGGAGCAGGATAATTTCGAGTCAAAGGAGAAGCATGACTGCCGAAAATGGCCCGATCGAGGCGATCAATTGGAATCGAATCGAGGACGACAAGGATCTCGAGATTTGGGATCGTCTGACCGCGAATTTCTGGCTTCCTGAGAAAATTCCGTTGTCGAACGACATTCAGTCGTGGAATACGCTCAAGCCGCACGAACAGCTGATGACGACGCGCGTGTTCACCGGACTGACCCTGCTCGATACGCTGCAGGGCACTGTGGGTGCGGTGTCGCTCATTCCGGACGCGGTGACCCCGCACGAGGAGGCCGTCTACACGAACATTTCGTTCATGGAGTCGGTGCACGCGAAGTCGTACTCGTCGATTTTCTCCACGCTCATCTCGACCGACGAGATCGATGAGACTTTCCGCTGGTCGGAGGAAAATCCGAACCTGCAGAAGAAAGCCAAGATCATTAACGAGCTCTACCATGGCGATGATCCGGACAAACGCAAGGTCGGCTCGGTCATGCTCGAGTCGTTCCTGTTTTACTCCGGCTTCTATGCGCCCATGTATTGGTCCGCGCACGCGAAGCTCACGAACACGGCGGACCTCATTCGCCTCATCATTCGTGACGAGGCCGTGCACGGCTACTACATCGGCTACAAGTACCAGGTGTCGATGGCAAAGCAGAGCCAGGAGCGCCAGGACGAGATGAAGATGTGGGTCTACGAGCTTCTTGATGAGCTTTACGACAACGAGGTGGAGTACTCGGCGGCGCTCTACGATCCGCTCGGGTTGACCGAGGACGTCAAGATGTTCCTGCGCTATAACGCGAATAAGGCGCTTATGAATCTGGGCTACGAGGCGCTGTTCCCATCCGAGGATACGGCTGTGAATCCGGCAATTCTGGCCGCGCTCTCGCCGGGTGCGGACGAGAACCACGACTTCTTCTCCGGCTCCGGCTCCTCTTACGTGATTGGCACGGCGGAGGCGACGACGGACGACGACTGGGACTTTTAATCAGTTAGCGTCGAGGTTTTACGACGACGGTGGCCCCGCGGCTTTGTGCCTGCGGGGCCGCTTCGTTTGGCGTGCGTTGTGGTGACGAGTCCACAGATGCAATAACTACGACGTTTCGATGTTCGTTCACTACACGCGTGAGTGGATGTCCGTTCATATGAAAGACGTGTCGTTACAGACAGTCGAGTGTGCTCAGCGGAGTGGAGTCTGAGCCAGCTGAATCGTTGAGGATTTAAACAATGTACTCGTACATGTGGAAATTCTCGGTGATGTCTGGGTACGCGATCGTGTGCTGACCTCGATAATGAAATCCGCACGATTCGTAGAAGCGTCGCGCGCTGAGGTTGGCAGGATATACATCGAGCCGGATTGCACGGTAGCCGGACGTTCGCGCATGGTCCACGATTGCATCCACGAACTTCCTGCCCACCCCCTGACCCTCAAACCTGGGTGCGATCGCGAAGGTGTGAACCGCAAGTACATTTTCCGGTCTAGCTTCGATTCCCCACGGCACTTGTTCGAAGTCATCAGGAAAGTTCGAGTCGAGGTTGGCGATACCAGCAATCTCACCATCGATGTCGTACATATGCGTGGCGCCCGATTCGACAAATCGGCGAAGATCGTCACGCGTTGGATAGGTGTCGAGAGACCATGCAGGGTGGTATTTAGCACCCACAAGATTGTCGATGACGTCCGAATAGAACTGAACAACGGCGTCAAACTCTGTCAGTGTCGTTTGACGAAAGTGTGCACTCATACGTCCAGCTTACGCATCCAGCTCATGCGGTTCCTGAGGTGCTAGATGGTGAGCATTCCGGCTGCCCAGAGCACGAGCCCGATAACGGTGGCGATCACTTCGATGACGATTGTGGTACCCACACCCTTGAGCGCGGTCTGGGTTTTCGCCCAAGCAGTCACGGGATCTGAAAGCCGTTCGGCCACGTAAACACCGAGCGGGAAGCCCACGAACAGGCCAACCACAGGTATCGCGAAGAAACCAACGATTCCACCGATCGACCCGGCGAGCAACGTACCGTTGGAAATTCCTGCGCGCTTCATCGACCGCGCAGGTAGGACGAACTTGAAGATCATCGAGCCTGCGATAACGGCGGTAACTGCCGCGAACCACCACCATGCCACCCCTCCAGCTACGAACGCCCACACGCCCGCCCCGGCTACGATGAAGAAGTTTCCGGGATAGATCTGTGTAAACGAGCCGAAGAGCGCGACGAGCGCCACGAGGATAAACGCGATGACCTCAAGCATGGGTCTATCAAACTACACTGCGGCGATTACATCCACAGGTCGGCGAGCAGACGCAGGCTCTTATGCCAATTCTCCTCATCGAAGATATAGGAGGTGAAGATGAACTCATCGGCTTCCGTGCGCGTTAGAAGTTCGTCGAGCTTGTTTTTGACTGTCGACGGCGATCCCACGGCACGCACCCGAAGCGCAGCACTCACGAACGCGGCCGCACGATCATCTGCGAAGCTCGCAACATCAGCGGGCGGCTGGACCTTACGCCGCTTGTTCGTTGAGCCATCGAGCATCATCTGCATGTGCGATGTGAACTCGTGTTCGGCCTCCTGATCCGAATCAGCCACCAGAATGTTCACGCCAACCATCACACGCGGTTCATCGATCTGTGCCGTTGCGGCGTCCGGATTGAAATTTGCCCGGTAGAGCGCGATCGCGTCATCGAGAGAATCGGGGGCAAAGTGCGAGGCCACCGAGAATGGCAAGCCGAGTTGTGCGGCAATCGACGCACCATTGACCGTGGAGCCCAGTACCCACATTGGTACATTCATCCCGGCCGACACCGCCGACCCAACTGGAACCGAATCGGGCGCACCCTTGTCCGAGAACCAACCTTGCATCCGGTAGATCGCGCTCGCGAAAGACTGCGGATCCGCCGACGTTCGATTCAGCATCTGCGCTGTCATCTGATCTGTACCCGGCGCGCGTCCGAGCCCAAGGTCAATGCGGTCGCCAAACATGTTCGCCAGCGTTCCGTAATTTTCCGCGATGACGAGCGGGGCGTGATTCGGCACCATGACGCCGCCAGCACCCACGCGGATGCGTTCCGTGCGCGAAGCCGCACGCCCAATAAGCAGCGCCGTCGCCGACGACGCCAAGCTCGTCGTATTGTGATGTTCCGCGAACCAATAGCGTTTGTAGCCGAGTTCATCGGCGAGCTCGGCTCCGCGCATCGAACGCTCAATCGCAGCAGCAGCAGTTGAGCCTTCGGTGATAGGCACAAGGTCAAGAATGGACAGTTCAGGGTTCACAATGCTCCTTCGTCGGGCGCTACGGTCGATCTGGTGCCACGCTAGCAGGGTGGCGCTCGCGACCAGCGGGTTGTACGCGAGGAGCGTGCCCAGCAAGCGCTTGTTCATGGCGCCACCAGATGGTCGTTTGGTGTGTGGAGCAGGTTTTTTTACGCGCATAGCCATTTTAGGTAGCCTGCCGAGACTGTGTGGATAGGCTGGAAACATGATGTATCGAGTTTTGGTTGTGTGTACTGGCAACATCTGCCGTTCCCCCATGGGCGAAATCGTTTTGCGCGATCTGCTAGCTGAGAAGGGAATCGACGACGTCGAGGTCAGCTCGGCTGGCGTTTCCACCGAGGAAACTGGTAATCCGATCGATAGCCGTGCACGAGTCGTCCTCAACGAGTTCGGCCATGAAACACCGCGCGATCACCACGCTCATCGCGCCACCATCTACGAACTTCAAGATGCGGACCTGGTTCTTGCCATGACTACTGGCCACGCCCATTCGCTTCGCTCCATGATGGACAACGCCGATATCGACTCGTCCAAGCTTCATCTGTGGCGTGAATTCGACGGCACTCTCGACGTGGCCGAAGGAGGCGTGTTCGGCGACGGTGGCGCGCTTGCAGGCGAGAACACCGAACGTTCGAATTCTGCGAATTTCTACTGGTCGAGCGGCGATTTCGATGTGCCGGATCCGTGGTACGGAACGAAGGAAGATTTCTACGAAACCTACGAGGTCGTCAGGCGTGGCGCCCAGGGAATCATTGAGTTTATCAAGGCGAGCCGGAAGAGCTAATACCCGAAATACTCCGACCAGCGAAATTCATGGTCTCAGCTAGGCTTCTTCGCCTAGTTGTCAGCCATATCCTCGGCATCCGGCTCCGTAACCGAGCGTTCACTGGACATCCCGCTATCGTCGTCGTTCTCAAAACGGGGATTGATGATGTCCTGCGGCTCGTCGATCGTCGTGAGCTCAGTCGCGCGCGTTTGGTCCGCCCCGTTGACGCGGAATCGAGATTCAGTGCGGACCACCACGTAGTCCTCGCGGATGTACACCAAGGACTCGCGAGTGTCGCCGGCCTCGGAATCAATTTCCAACGATAGGACAGTGACGGGTTCGCCGTTCACCGTCTCGTGGCCGATCACTGTATACGTCAGGTTTGGGTTCGTGCCGGCCGCGCGAATGTTGGGATTGAGCAACGCTTCGAAGCGCATCGGCATCGTGGCTTGATAGGCCATCGTTTCATCGTCGGACTCGGTGGTGGCCTGCACCCACTTACCGTTCCGCTGGACAAACGTATTTCCACGGATGAGAATCGCGCGCGGACCGCCACCGCCGCTGTCGTTAAACGATTGGATCTCCACTGCGAGCGGATCAATATTCACGCGAGACAGCGAAGAAAGACGATCGTCGATCGTGTCCTCCTGCACCCAGCCCGCGATTTTCCCGAGCGCTTCAGCCTGGCAAAACGCCAGCTCCTGAGCGTTCACTTCGCTTGGGTTCCCGGCGAGTGGATCTGTGCAGTGGTCGACCACCGGTGTCGACGACGACGGTTCGGCGGCTTCCGGTTCATTCGTACCGTTTGCGCACCCTACGAGTGCGAGGGCAAGAACTCCTAGACTCGCAACGAACTTGGTCGAGCGCATCGAACTCCTTCCTGCCAGATCACAACTCGCTTGTTGCCAGCCTACTCCTGCAACCCTGTAATTCCCCTGCGTAAAGCAGGCGCAAGCTGGGAATTTACTGGGAATCTTCATGTTTCCAGCACCGGATATTCTGATCTGCTATCGATTCAATCTGAAACTATCCACAAGGAGGACATGGTTGTAGCCCACAGGAGATCTCTAGACGTCGGGACGTCGTTTCCGGGCATGAGTGCGGTGCACCCGTTCGAATAGCCAGTCGTTACGCGGCAGGCTCAGCCAGAGCGTGCTGAAAGGAGGCATCGCCCGGTCCGCAGTGCATGAAGAAGCCCCGGAATAGCGTGTGCCACTCCGGGGCCCTGTGCCTTAGAAGCTAGTTAAACCAGCATTCGATCGGTTAGTTGTTCATCGCCTCGTTGCCGAGGTCCTGAGCTTCTTTCACTCCCTGCTCAACCGGGACGCTTCCGAGGAAGACGTCGTAGAGCTTCGGGGTCAGCGCTGCGGAACCGGCATTGACGTCCGGGCCGAAGGGTGCCTTGGCGGTCTCGCCGTTGGCGGCGTCAATGAAGACAGCCACGTCGATGCCCTGGTTTGCCCAGTAGTCGACGTATGAGGACTGCGCATCAACTGCGCCCGGGAAGGACACGCCCATCTCGCCGAGCGGCATCTGGCCCTCTGCCGAGCCGAGCCACTTCAGCACGCGGATCGTTGCCTCGCGGTTCTTTGTCTGCTCGTTGCCCACAGCGACCACGCCGTGCGAGCCGGAGTACGAACCGTTCGGGCCCTCGATCAGGTGCGCAAGGCCCCAGTTGATGTCGGCGTTGTCTCCCACCGTCTTCAGGTGGTAGGGGCCGGACTGGAATAGCGCGAGCTCGCCACGCACGAACATGTCACGCGTGATGTCGCCATTCGTGTTGGTCTCAGCGGCCGGAGGTGCCACGTGGTGCTCGTTGATGAGGTCCACGAGGTACTGGAATGCTTCCACGCCCTCGGGCGAAGCGAAGGCGAATTCGCCGGCGTCGTTCTGGAATTCTGCGCCATTGGCAGCTAGGAACGGGTTGTAGATCGCCTGCAGGTTAGCCTGGGCGTTGAAGCCGTAGACGGCCACGTTGTTCGGGTCGAAGTCGGGCGAGTCGGCCGAGTTGCCGTTTTCGTCCTTCGTCAGGGCCAGTGCGGCGGGCAGAAGCGTATCGTTGTCGCCGCCCCACGTAAGTGCCTCGACGTCGATGCCTTCTTCATCGACCATGTCCTTGTTGTAGAACAGCGCGATCGAATCCCAGATCTGGGGGACGCCCCACAGAGCGTCATCGCGCGTGTAGAGATCAACCACGGACTGCTGCCACTCATCGTGGTCAGTGCCGAGTTCCTCTGTGATGTTGATGAGATTGCCGTTATCCGCATAGAGCGCGAAGTTGGACGAGTTCACCCAGTAGATATCGGCCATGTCGCCAGACGAGACGTCAAGCGGGAGCTGATCCCAGTAGTCGCCCCACGGGACGAGCTCAATCTCCACATTGATGTCCGGGTTTTGGTTCTCGAATTCGGCGAACGATTCTTCGTACGCCGGAGCCGCGACGTCGTCCCAGAGTCGGAACGTGACGGTCTCCTTGTCACCATCACCGGCGTCTGTGCTTTCGGTTGCCGTGGTGTCCGTGGTGTCCGCGTCGCCTGAGCCGGAATCTGCGCCGGGCGAGCACGCTGCGAGCACGAGGCCGAGCGCGCCAACCACTGCACCAGCGGTGAGTGTTGATCTCTTCATAAAGTCTCCTTGAATTTTCAATTGAAAACGTGGGGGCGTACATACGCCAACTCCGCCAGACTACCAGCCCTAGACTGTTGAAAATGTGAGCAATTCGGATTAATCTCCGCTGGCGGAATGCGAATAGTTCGAGTTTTCAGTGACGGCGGTTCTGCGGCACGCGTCCACAGCCCGGAAATCTTTGTGGTTGATGGGGATGAGTGGGCTGGCTACTCCGGTTACTTTAAGCCGGTGATGCCAATCGATCGCACGATCTGCTTGTTGAAGATGATGAATAGGATCAGTAGCGGCAGGATCGAGAGCGTGGTGGCAGCCATGACGAGGGTCCAGTTGGCAGAGTACTGCGACTGCAGTCCCGCCGTGGCAACTGTCAACACGTTCCATTCCTTCCTCGGCGCGATGATCGACGGCCACAAGAAATTGTTCCACTGACTGACCACGGTAATGAGCAGAAGTGTGACGAGGATTGGACGGCTCATCGGCAACACGATCGACCACAGCTGACGCCAGAATCCCGCGCCATCGAGCTCAGCGGCGTCCAGGAGTTCCTGCGGAATGGCCTTGAAATTTTGGCGTAGTAGGAAGATCGCGTAGGGCGAGCCCAGCATAAACGGCACCACGATGCCGGCGAACGTATTGCGTATTCCCCACTGGCTCAACATCGAAAACAGGGGAATCATCGTGACGATGGCCGGAATCATCATCGTGGCGATGTAAGACCAGAACAGCACCTCGCGCCCGGGGAACTCGAGCCGCGCGAACGCGTAGGCCGCCAGGATTGATGAGAGGAACTGCCCGATGACCATGACGAGCACGACTTGCAACGTCACCAGGAGTGGCACGATGAAGTCATGCTCTGTGAAGAGCCGGACGTAGTTATCAAACGTAATTCCCTCGGGTATCGACAGCGAGCCATTGAGCAATAGGTCGCGTTCGGAGCGAAGCGAGGTGACGATCGAAAACACGAGGGGCAACACGGTGATGAGTGCGCCCGCGATGAGCACGGCGTACGTGAGCAGGATGGACCAGATCGAGTTCTTCTTGCGTAGGCGTGTTGCAGGGATGGTCTCGACCTTCCAGGCCTTCGTCTCCTGCGGCTCTACTGCGTTAGTTCGGGTATCGATACTCATGGCTAGCTCATGTCGTAGGTCATGCGCGACGCGAAGTAGCGCTGCTGGGCAATGGTGACAACCACGATGAGGACCATGAGGAACACGGCCATCGCGGCAGCGTTTCCGATCTGGTGCGAGGTAAACGCTGAGTTGTAGATGCGTGCGGCAATCACGTCTGTCGTACCCCCTGGATATCCGGGGTTGCCGTCTGTCAGGCCATAAACCAGGTCGAACACCTGGAACGACGAGATGAAGCTTGTGACTGTCACAAAGAAGGTCGTGGGTCGAATGAGGGGTAGCGTGATCGACCACAACTTACGCACCGGGCCTGCTCCATCAAGTTCAGCCGCCTCATAAATATCTTTCGGAATTGATTGCAGCGCGGCCAGGAAGAACAGGGAAATATAGCCGATGTTCTGCCAGACGTACACGAGCGCGACGACGGGCAACGCCGTCGCTGTATCTGCCAACCACGCCGTACGTGTGCCGAACACTTCGTTGATCAGCCCCGAAGGTGCAAGCAGCCACGACCACACGATGCCTAGCGCGAGCGGCGCCGCCACCCACGGGATGACGTACATGATCTGCAAGACGCCAGAGCCGGGTAGCTTGCGATTCAGCCCGATCGCGATGAAGAGGCCGGTCGCAATCGCCGCAGGGATCGCTATGAGGGAGAACTTGATTGTTATCCATACCGAATTCCAGAACCCGGTGGAATTGAACATGTTCTCGTAATTCGTGATGCCCACGAACACCGGATCCGAAATAAGGTTCCAACGAAAGACCGAGATGACAATGACGAGCACGATCGGCAACATGAGAAAGATGCCCACGCCGATCAGTGAGGGAATGAGCATCGTGAATGCCGTAGCCGCCTCTTTTCGTCGGCGGGCGCTACGGATCGGCCGCTTTGCTGGAGCGGGTGTGCTGGTCCGTGCACTCTCGTCAGTTGCGCGCGTGGCAACGCCCGCGCCTGAGACGGGAGTTTGAGTCATGTTCGTACCTCCCCTGTCCGTACATTACGCCAAGTCACGAGATACTTGCTTGTAAATCTCGGAGAACAGGTGCCGCATGAAACCGGCCGACCTGGACGGCGATAGCGTGATGTCTGATGTCCGTTCGGGCAGGAGCCCTGCCACGGGGCTTCGGGTGCGGGCCAAGTCGGGTCGATGCGGGTTTTGCCATCGCCGCCGATGGCAAGGCAAATGCGACGCCAGTGAGCGTCGTGGCCGTGTTCGGGACCGGCGATGGCGTGCGCAATTTCGTGTAGTGCCACGGTGCGTACCTGTTCAGGCGTGTACAGCTCAATGAGCGCCCGCGAGAGCGAAATCTGTTTGCGCGTGTGGTTGGCGCTTCCGGCGCGTCGCTTCGCGCGATCGAGTACGAACTCCCACTCGGTCAGCCCGTTGGCGTCCATGAGATCGCGAACCATTACTACGGCGTCGTTCACTTTCACGCCCTCGATCATAGGCTCCCACGCGCGCCAACCCTATGTCTATCCCCACATCGCTTATCCACATGCGTGCGATACGTTTAGGCTATGACGCACACTCAGGTTCACGAGACGGACGTCGTAGTGATCGGCGCTGGCCAAGCAGGACTGGTGGCAGCTCGCGAACTGCAGCGCCGCGGAATCTTGGGGTACGCACCCACGTCCTTGCCGATCGATTCAGACGACCACCTGTCTTTCGTCGTGCTCGACGCCGAAGACGGCCCCGGCGGCGCGTGGCGTCACCGCTGGCCCGGTCTCACGATGGCCACCGTGAACATGATCGCCGACCTGCCTAGCATGCCATCCCCGCCGCAGACCGGCCGCGAGCGCTCCTGCGAATTTATTCCGCAATATTTTGGCCAGTACGAAGACGAGTTCGACCTGCCGATCATGCGCCCAGTTAAAGTGGCGAAGGTCGTGCAGGACGGTGACGGATTTTTGCTCACGACGACGGTGGGCGACTTTCGTACGAGGGCTTTGTTGAATTGTACGGGCACGTGGGATGCTCCGTTCATCCCATGGTATCCGGGGCAGGAAACCTTCCGCGGGATCCAAATCCACACCCATGACTACAAAGATCCGGATAGGTTCTGGCGCAAGCGCACCCTCGTCGTCGGCGGAGGAATTTCCGCGCTCGATCACTTAAGTGAAATTTCGAAGGTCACCAAACACACGTACTGGGCCACGCGAACGCCGCCGCGCTGGAAAGATCCACGCGAGTTCAGCGAGGGAAATCCTGGTCGCGGGCTTGGAGCGCAGGCCGGGCGCGCTGTAGAAGAGCGGGTGCGGGCGCGAACGGAGGCGGGTTTGCGGCCGCTACCCGTCGTTGCCGAAACGGGTCTGCCTCGCAACGCGAAGATTCGGGCAATGGAGAAGAAGGGGATCTTGAATCGGCGTCCAATGTTTGATCGCTTAGATGCGAACGGAGCCTGGTGGGGTAAGGAATACGTCGAGCTTGACGCCATTATTTGGGCCACCGGATTTCGTGCGAACCTCAGGCATCTCGGGCCCCTCAAACTCCACAGTGGCAAGGGCGGCATCTTGATGCGAGGTACCCGTGTGGCGGCGTATCCCAACCTGCACCTGCTCGGATATGGCGCGAGTGCCTCCACGGTGGGAGCCCGCCGTGATTCCCGGGTGGCCGTGCGCGAGATCGTTCGCTATCTCAAGGATGATTAAGATAGGTGCCAGCAAGGAGGACCATGGTTTCCCATACTGATCTCGTGGCACGCATCGGCGAGGCCGGCGCTATCCCGGCCGACCGGCCCGTCGACCATGCCCGCCGCATTATTACCGCCGCCACCATCGGCGTCTTTTTTGGCACGCTCGCGGGCGTGCTGCTCAACATGGGGGAACTTACGCTCGGGCAGACGATGCTTGCATTCATCCCCACAATCATCATGGTGATCCTGCTCGTCGTGGTCTGGCAGGTGATCAAGACGCCGCGCTCCGCAGACCCTGTTCCCGTGATCGCGAGAACGCTCGCCACAGCCGAAAGTGCGTACACGCGCTACGTGAAAAGCGGATCGAATAAGGGATTGCTGGTGCCCGTCGTCGTCGCTCCGGTGGACGAATCGGAAGCGTTCCGGTCGGTGATCTTGCTACGCGAAACGGAGCGTGGCGTTCAGGTCACGGATCCCCCAGTGGGTACGTTGCTTGCGTTGCAACAGATGGAGCCAGGAATGGGCGAGCTCGCGAACATCGATGAGGTGACGGAAGAACAGATCGAATTGCGCGATCGGCTCCTGCGCCGGCCACGAATGCTCTCGAATAACGCGCGCGCGTTACCGATGCGCCGCGGCGTGCTTGAGCGGACCCCGTGGTGGGCGGCCGCCCAATGGTGGGGTGGCATCGCGATCGCCGCTCTCGCAACGTTCAGCCTCATTTCGGTTCTCGTATAGGAGTAGCCATGAGCCAGCCCGAAGAGTCCACTGATCCACAGCATCCACGCCAACCCGCTCCGGACAACCATGCGCCATTCCAGCCGGGTTCAGCTGCGCGCGGTGCGGGTGACGGCGCATCACGGTTCATTGGAGCTTCGAGGCAGCCTAGTCGGCAGGAGATGCCTGCCGAACTGGCCGGTGGCTCGGATGTGAAGAAGCGCGGGTGGCATCCCTTGCGCGCGCTCGTCGCAGCGCTTATTGCGATCGCGATGATTCTTGCCGGTGTGATCGTGAGCGTGGCGGTATTGCGCGGTCCGCAGGTAAAGGCCGATGCGCCGCTCGATCCCGCAACTCCAGCTACCTCACAAAGCGGGGAGGAGACGCCGGGAGAATCGGGCTTAGGACTAGGTAGCGGTGGGGCGACGGCGCCAGGTGAACATGCGGCCGTGCCCGGTCTCGAGGGCACGACGTTCACGATTCCGTTGGAACTTGCTCAATTTGAGGACAGTGCTGATAGCGGAGGCGGTGGAGGAGATGCCGGTGACGCAACAGGCGGCGCTGTGGTCATCGATGTGACGGGTGTGGGGCGCCTCGATCCCTGGCAAGACGACGGCGTCTATGGCTATTATCCGTGGCTGACCGACGGCTACCTCCATACCGTGATCGAAGGAACAGTCACCAATGTGAGTGACGGCAGAGTGGATCTTGGAGACGAGCTTCAGGCATTCGTTCGCACGTCGACTGGTAATCATGTGCGAGCCGAAATCGTGATCGTCGACCAGGATCCGTACGGCTACCCGAGGGTGAAAGCCGGCGAAGATGCGCTGGTGGCCTTCGTGTTCCCGACCGCCGACAGCGAGGATCCCGAGGCACTGGGCATCGCGGTTGGTAGAAATTGGTATGACGCGGCCGCCTGGCTAGAACTCGACGGTGTCGCGACGGTTGATCCGTGAGCGACGGACTTTTGAGTGGGTCGATTATCGCGCCGCTCTACTCGTTCAGCAGCCTGCGGATTCGCTGAGGCGAAACCTTTCCTGCGGTTCCGAGCTGTTGTGCGAAGAGAGATACACGCAGTTCCTCGACCATCCATCTGGCCTTCTCCAACGTATTGGCGCGATGAGCGTTATATCCCTCGCGTGCGAACTCTTCGAGTTCGGCGTCCACGCGCTCCTCGATATCGGCGACCTGCCAGGCGAGCGAATCGTCCGCCGTCGGATTGGTCGCGGCTTTCTCGATGCGAAGCTTGGCGGCGTTGAGGTAGCGGATGAGGTGGGCGAAGTATGCCTCAGGCGTGGCGGAGATGAAACCGTCGTAGATCAGTGCGCTGACTGAGGCGCGCACGTCTGCCACCGTGTTGATGAGCGCCAGTGAGGAACTTTCGCGGATGAGGGCGTCGACTTCGGAGTAGGCGCGCAAGATCCGAACCGTCACCTTGACCAGCTGATAAACCTCTGCCTCAAGCCTGTCGCGGGCGTGGGTTCGTAGCTCCTCATACTCGGTTCGAGTTCGGAGACGGCCGAGTGGATTGCCGGTGGCTTTCGCCCATCGATCAGCAATGTTTCGCGTGGCGGCGAGCTGGAGATCGTCAACGAGGGCCTCGGTGCTCGGGTATGGCGTGGCGCTGAGAGTAAGCGCCTCTTCTCCCGTCCACCGTGATGTAATCCGGGATTCCGGAAGCGCTAGATCTATTGCGAGAAGGCGAATGACGCCCCGGCGATGATCGCGCACCTGCTCAGCCGGCTCGGCAAGAACACGCAGCGCCACGTTCACGTCGGTATGCGCAGGTACCTCGACGAGCGCAGGATAGCCACGCACGGCAATTCCGCGCGGACCCTTCGATTCGACGACGTCGGGAAGCTCGGGCAGGTTAGCCGGCCACGTCTCCAGAACTTA
>JBHWRK010000038.1:0-24055 GCA_043426715.1 Trueperella sp.
GATCTTGAGCCAGCATGGCCGGCTCGGATCAGTCACGACTACAGGATCGTATATCACCTCGTTATACCCCAATCTGGTAACAGTGTCGCGATCTGGCACTGATCTTGCGCGTCATGTCGAGCATGGACGTTTGCCAGTTGCGGTCACTTTTGACACCTACTGCCTTTCCGACGATTCAACGTCCACTGTCGTTTATCCCACCGACGGCACTGGCTTCGAAATTGGTGCTATCTCGGTTCTCGATGGCACTGCGCGCGCTGAGCTCGCGCAGTCCTTCGTAGCATTTGTCGTGTCGGACCAAGGACAGGAAATCTCTCAAGAAGCCGCGAATCAGTATCCGACATCGCAATCATTGGATGGTGATCTGACATCGGCCCTGAAGAGATTGAATGTCCCGATCTACGGGACGGACCTGGCTATCTCGGCACCACTTCGCGCCGAGCTCATTGACGAGTGGGACGAACACGTTTCGGGCCTACGCGACAATTTTACGGTATTGACGTCGACGTTGCGTGTCTCGCTCGGTGCAGGACTCTTATCTGCATCTATCGGCGGGATCTTGGCACTCGCGTTCCGATTTGGTAGTGGCAAGGTTTTCTCGCTTTCAATCGGTTTAATCCCCATTATCTTTCCGCCTCTGACATGGGCGACGATTCTGATGTATCCGCCGTTCAATGCGAATCCGTATTCATGGAAGATTGTCGCGTTAGCCCACGGAATTGCCCACATACCGCTAGCGTTTGTCATTATTGCCCTCTCGCTAACGGCAATAAAAAATTCTCACTTCCGGGAAGCAGCATCGTTAGGCATGGGGGTTGGTACCCAGCTCCGCACGTTCCTTGCGCCGGTTGCGGTTCGAGGGTTTGTAATCGCTGTCCTTGTCGCGTCCTTTGTCGCGGCAACGGACCCGTCGGTTTCTGTAGTTTACGGCGGAACCTCGCGATACTTTGCTTCTGATATTCTCACAGGCGTGCTCACCGGGCAGTCGGGAATCGCCCGCGTAGGTCTCTTCGTCTCGATTGTTCTTGCATCGATCGTATCGATCCCGGTTAGCTCGATGATGGCCCGCTGGCTCATCGAGCCTGATTCATCGAGGGTAGGCAATGTGCGCCATATTTGGGCCGCAGTGTCTGGCGTCGTTGGGTTTGCGCTCGCGGCTTTGATCGTGGCAATCATCGTCAATGCGGACCCGGTATCCCAATCAGTCATTACCTTATCCACTGCTACCGTAGGTAGCACTGTTGTGTTAATCGGATTCGGAATTGGTGCGGCAGTGACAGTCTTCCTGCCGGTTAAATACAAGCGAGCAGTTCTCGCCGTGACGCTGACGCTCGCTTTATCTGCACAAATTGCCGGCGGAATCGTTGCTTCGATGTTCCGTCTGAACTTGCTCACCTCAGCAGGAATATTTGGCCCTGATACGCCACTTCAGGGCCTTGGCGAAGTCATCGTGGCTCAGTTGCTTCTTGTTGTACCCTTTGTGGTACTCGTGTTGTACGTCGCGAAGGTTCGAGCTACACCGCTAATGAACGCCATGCGAGATGCTGGTGGTTATTCTCTACGCGTGTGGTGGGAAGCCATGCCGGAACTGTTGCCCTACGTTGGAGTCGCGATCTCATTAGCAACTGGACTTGCCGTGACTCGAAGTGCCCCGGCGGTATTCGTCGATATCGGCGGAGAGCTCTCACACGCTCCGTTGGCGTTGATTGATATTGCGAACTCAATGGATGGGGCCCGTGTATTTGCAGTTAGTCTGGAGGTCGCTACGCTGGTGTTAATTGCAGTGGCCGTGACGTCTTTAACATCACATCGACTCGGGAGGGTGCCATGGCGAAGGCGTACTTACGTGTCACAGATCTCGCAGTAGGCAAGATCCTCGATGGGGTCGCTTTTGAGGTCGAAGCAGGTTCAATTCTCGGAATCGTCGGCCCGTCTGGCTGTGGAAAGTCCACCCTCATTCAGGCAATTGCCGGAGTTCTGCCAGTAACTCGGGGTGCAATTGAATTTAATAATACCGCCCTAACCCACCTTTCCCTCTCTGCGCGCCCCACGGGTACGGTTTTCCAAGATACGACGGTTTTCCCCGGTAGGACGGTTCGTGAGAACGTGGCTTTCGGTCTTGACGATTCCCAGATGGGCGACCGTCACCGTGATGATCTCGTGGATTTGACACTGGCTCAGCTTGGGATTTTGGAGCTTGGTGATGCGCGGGTTGAGTATCTGTCGGGAGGGCAGGCACAACGAGTTGCGCTCGCGCGTACGCTCGTACGCCGACCATCCATATTCCTCTTGGATGAACCACTCGTTCACGTTGATCCAACCCAGCGAGCGTCCATTCAACACGACATTGTGCGCCAAGTTCGCAGATCGAATCTCGCTACTGTGTATGTCACTCACGATATTGATGAGGCGTGTCGCGTGTCCGACACCATCGCTGTGATGGACCAGGGAAGGATCGTTCAACACGGCTCTCCTCAGCAGCTCTATCGGGAACCGTCCAGTGTCTTTGTCGCACGAATTATGGGTATTCCCAACATTTTCGAAGGTGAGATTCCACGGCCAAGCTCGTCTGGGGTTGTGCGGGCTCGGGTTGGCGGGGTTGATGTGGACCTGCACATCAATAATGACGTTGTAGCAGGAAGAGCGACGTTCATTTTTCCGCCTGAGGCTGTACGTCTGCGCTCCGCCAGTAGCACTGGCTTGCGCGGAGTTATTATTCATTCGGTTTTCGTCCGGACACACATGGAATACGAAATTGAAACGCCGATCGGAACTCTCGTTAGTGTCGGAGAAACACATGATGTCTTTGCGGTGGGTGAAAACGTGAGCGTAGAACCCACTTATACGTGGACGTTGCAAGAATCTATCTTCTAAATCTCGCTCGTTGCATGGGTGATCGCCACATACATTGGCTTGCGTGTCTACGCGAAAACGTTCGCAACGCCATGGGGCAGATGGCCACCGAGATCGAATCTCGTCGGGATTGGCTCACATCCGTGATAACTGAGCCAAAAAATAGGCGAGCTACGAGGACGAGAGGCCGCAGAAGGTGAAATAAGCACGCACTGCGTTGCGAACGGATTCGAATCCCGCCGTCGTGGCCAACGACGATTAGGCATTTGCCGGTATTTCAAAGCGCTCGTTGGAAATTACCTACTGCGTCGAAGGGTAGGGGATCAGAGCACGACATCTCTTTGAGTACTCCTGACGAGTTGGATGTACGTGACTTTTCTATTGTGTTAAATGGTGAGCAGATGACAGACGTTGGCGAGTGGGATATCAAGCGCATCCGTGAAAACAATGTAGGAAAGGTCGGCGTCGACTTTGATAATGGTTAACAGTTTGCGTTCGGATTCGGGGAATTTGGTACTCATCACGCGGTGATGGCAAAGACGGTGACGACAACTGACGGTACGCAGGCCGTGTTTTGAAAGTCCATCCACATGGATATGACACCAATTGAGGCGGTGCAGATCAGCCTGACGAATGCGAGCAGCTTTGTATATTCGCAAGCCAACTGGCCAATCGGAGGTTTTGGCTACGAGGGTACGACGGCGATTCCCCCAAACGTCGGCCACGGCCACGACGAGTGCACCGATTGGGTCGAGCAACTATACGACGATGCCGTTGCTATGTCGGATCAGTACATGATGTGGGCTGGGTACCTCGGGAGTGCGAAAGGAGCGGCCAAGCAATTTAACTTCGTCGATCCGAGTTGCTTTGAGCACGCAAGCCCGACTTACAATACTGCGCTCACCTCAATGCACTTTAGAAACCACGTGCACGTTCGTATGTCTCGTCCAGTGCCTTCGAGGCAGGCGCGTCGTCCTATCTCACAGGAGAAGGGGCGTTCCGCGGCGATGGGTGGGCGGAATCCGCTGACCGGTTTCGAAGCCAAATCGGTTACGATATGCGCATGAACGAAACATGTGGGTGCGGCGGACACGGCCGCGGACAGGGACACGGGCGCGGTCACGGACGTGGTCACGGACACGGCGGCGGAGGCTGCGGTTGTGGCGGCCACGGTGGCGGCCATCAGCACGGCGGCGGATGTCAGTGCGGCGGCAAGGGTAAGCGCCGTGGCCAGCACACGGAAAATACGCCAGATGATGCGCCGCGCGACTTGTCTGAAGGACGCGAACAGTTAGGACTGCGCGGAGCCTAAATGAAAGTTATTCACTCGACCGAGGAGTATTCCCTTGGTCCATCAGTGGTGACCATTGGTAGCTTCGACGGCGTTCACAGGGGCCACCACGCCATTTTGAACGAGACCGTCAAGCAGGCACACGACTTGGGATACGACGCCGTTGCGCTCACCTTCGATCCGCATCCGCGCCACGTCCACCAACCAAATGCGCAGATGCCGCTCATCTCAACGATGGATGACAGGCTGAACATGCTGGAAGCAGCCGGGCTCGACGTCGTCGTTATTCAAAAATATGATCTCGAGTACGCGAGCACCTCGCCGGAAGATTTCATTGACCACCAGCTCATCGAAAAGCTCGGCGCGAAGGCCGTTGTGGTTGGCGAAGACGTGCGATTTGGCTCTAATAACTCCGGAGACGGCGCATTCCTATGCAGCTACGGAGGCGACCGTCTCGACGTGACCCTCATTGATGATCTTGGGGGAGCGTCGGGAAGGCGCTACTCGTCCACCTGGATCCGCGAGTTGTTGAACGCCGGAAACGTCCGAAAAGCAGCTAAAGTTCTCGGACGCCCGCATAGGTTGCGCGGAGTGGTTCAGCACGGATTCAAGCGTGGCCGCGAGCTCGGGTTCCCCACCGCGAATTTGCCGGGCGATGGGATTGGTGAGGTTCCACGCGACGGCGTGTATGCCGGATGGCTTGTTCGAAGCGTTCCTGATTCGACGGCGACGGTCCATTTGCCGGCCGCCATCTCAATTGGCACGAATCCGCAGTTCGATGGGGACGTTAGAACGGTGGAAGCTCATGCGCTCGGTCGCGCAGATCTCAATCTGTACGGAGAAGAGATCGCGATCGACTTCGTGGACTACGTGCGGCCGATGCTCAAACTTGAAACCGTGGACGCGCTCCAAGCACAAATGGATGACGACCTGCGCAGGACTGCCGAGATTCTCGGCGTACCAGTGTCATATCGAGTAAATCCTGAGGATGTCACGGCCCGCTAAACCCCTCAAGCCATGGCCGTGTTAGCGCGGCGAGGGATTCTTTCTTCAAAGTTTTCCCCGCCCAGGTGATAGCAATTGCAATCACGTGATGAGCAGGCCCGGTTTGTGGTGTCGGTCTAGAGGCACATCTCACTCGAACTAACACGTGGGAGGACGATGCTTGCGTGTTAGCCTTGTTGAGCCGTTAGATCGGCCGCGGAGCGTCATCGCTCGGGAGAACATGCCCCGGGCTCCGTGCAACGAGTAGAAGGAGAATCGTATGGCTCTGTCCAAGGAGCGTAAGGACGAAATCATTAAGGAATACGCGACGCATGAGGGCGATACCGGCTCTCCCGAAGTGCAGATTGCACTGTTGTCGGCTCGTATTACTGACCTTACCGAGCACTTCCGTAACCACAAGCACGATCATCACTCGCGTCGTGGACTGATGTTGCTGATCGGTAAGCGCAAGCGCCTCCTGTCTTACCTGCAGAAGGAAGACATCGAGCGCTACCGCGAACTTATTAAGCGTCTCGGCTTGCGCCGCTAGATGCTCATTCGGCCCGCCCCAGTGAAGGTGCGGGCCGAATCTCGTCTTTGCGGGACCAACCGCACAGACACCTAGGAATAACCGGAGGCGACAGGCCTCCACGATTGATTGAAGCTCCCGTCGGTCCTCGGTTGTGGCTAGCGCTTGATACCAAGCGATGGTGACAATCGATGGCCGCGGGGCAAAGAAAAGGAGATCCATGGAGGGTCCAGACGTAAAGTTTGCCGAAGCCGTCATTGATAATGGCGAGCACGGCACCCGTACCATCCGTTTTGAAACTGGCCTGCTTGCACGCCAGGCAGCCGGCTCGGCACTGGCGTACCTTGATGGTGAGACAACAGTTCTTGCCACGACGGCCGTGTCCAACCAGCCGAAGGAGCACTTCGACTTCTTCCCCCTGACTGTTGACGTCGAAGAGCGTCAATACGCAGCAGGGCGCATCCCGGGCTCATTCTTCCGCCGTGAAGGCCGCCCGACTACCGATGCCATTCTTACCTGCCGCCTTATCGACCGCCCGCTACGCCCGGCGTTCGGCAAGGGACTGCGCAACGAAGTTCAGATCGTTAACACCGTGTTCTCGGTGCATCCGGACGATGCCTACGACGTCGTGGCAATGAACGCTTCGGCACTGGCTACCCAACTGTCCGGTGTTCCGTTCACTGGCCCAATCGGCGCTGTTCGCATCGCACTCATTAACGGTGACTGGATTGCGTTCCCGAGATTCAGCGAGTTGCCTGACGCAACGTTCCAGATGGTCGTCGCAGGCCGTATTGTTGGCGACGACGTCGCCGTCATGATGGTTGAAGCTGAAGCTGGCGATGATGTCATTGCAAACATCGACAAGGGCGGCGTCAAACCGACCGAGGAGACGGTTGCTGAAGGCCTTGAAGCGGCAAAGAAGCATATCCGCGTGCTGTGCGAAACCCAGCAGAATCTTGTTGACGAAGCAGGCAAGGAGACCGAAGAACTCCCGCGATTCTTCCCCTACGAGGACGAAGAATTCGAGGCAGTCGGTAAGAAGCTTGACAAGTCATTCGACGAGCTGTGGGGCATCGTTGATAAACACGAACGCGATAACGCTCTGAATGAGCTGACGGAGAAGATCGTTGGCGAGATGGCCGAGGACTATCCGGAGCGCGAACAGGCTCTGACCCTTGCACTCAACGATCACTGGAAGCAGGCCATGCGCCGCCGTGTGCTGACTGAAGGCGTCCGTATGGATGGCCGTGCACCGGATCAGATTCGTACCATCACCGCTGAGACACAGGTTCTGCCTCGAGTCCACGGCTCCGCACTGTTCCAGCGTGGCGAAACCCAGATCCTGGGCGTGACCACGCTGAACATGCTGAAGATGGAGCAGCAGATGGACAACCTCTCACCGATCACGTCCAAGCGCTACATGCATCACTACAACTTCCCGCCGTATTCGACCGGTGAAACTGGCCGTGTTGGCTCCCCGAAGCGTCGCGAGATCGGCCACGGAATGCTTGCAGAGCGTGCTCTCGTACCAGTCCTTCCGCGACGTGACGAGTTCCCATACGCGATTCGTCAGGTCTCCGAGGCACTCGGTTCGAACGGATCGACGTCAATGGGCTCGGTCTGTGCATCCTCGCTGTCGCTCCTGAATGCTGGTGTTCCGTTGAAGGCCTCCGTTGCAGGTATTGCAATGGGCCTCATTTCTGGCGAGATCGACGGAGAGCAGCGTTACGTTGCTCTGACCGACATCCTCGGCGCAGAAGACGCACTAGGCGACATGGACTTCAAGGTCGCCGGTACGCGCGATTTTGTGACCGCACTCCAGCTAGACACGAAACTCGACGGCATCCCGGCAGAGGTTCTTGCAGCTGCACTCCAGCAGGCATACGACGCGCGTATTGCCATCCTCGATCTCATGGATATGGCCGCACCTGAGCCAGAAGAGATGGCAGACACTGCGCCGCGCATCATCACGGTGAAGATCCCGGTCGACAAGATCGGCGAGCTCATCGGCCCCAAGGGCAAGATGATCAACCAGATCCAGGAAGACACCGGAGCTGAAATCTCAATCGAAGATGACGGAACGGTCTTCATTGGTGCGGACAACGGTGCGGCTGCCAACGCGGCACGGGACACCGTCAACGCCATTGCGAACCCGCAGATGCCGGAGGTTGGCGAGCGGTTCGTTGGAACCGTCGTCAAGACGACCTCGTTCGGCGCGTTCATCTCGCTCTCGCCAGGCAAGGACGGACTTCTGCACATCTCGCAGATTCGCCGACTTGTTGGCGGCAAGCGCATTGACGCCGTCGAAGACGTGCTTAATGTGGGAGACAAGGTCGAGGTCGAACTCGCCGAGATTGACCAGAGCGGAAAGCTCTCGCTTCACGCCGTTCTCACCGACGAGCAGCTCGCTGCCGAGGAAGAGAACAACTCGAACGAGGATGACCGTCCTCGCCGTGGTCGCCGCCGCGACGATGATCGCCGTGATGGTGATCGTCGCGAGGGTGGAGACGGGCGTCGTCGCCGTCGCACCCGCACGCGCGAAAACGAGTAACTCGTAACCTTCTGCAGGGCCTGAGCATTTGCTCGGGCCCTGCGTCGTATCTGGTCGAAATTTGCGCGTAGAATAGAGCAGTTATGGCTATTGAATTTCCCTTGGTTGAACCGGGCACCGTGGAGTTTGACGACGCCGGAATCCTCACCCAGCGCACGCTCCTGCCGAGTGGAATCCGCGTGATTACGCAGGTTGTGCCGGGGCAGAAGTCCGTATCTCTTGGCCTTGGCGTAGGAGTGGGATCCCGCGACGAAGAATTAGGCGCCGAGGGGTCCACACATTTCCTCGAACACCTTTTGTTTAAAGGCACCGATACGCGCAGCGCAAACGACATTTCAACGCTAGGTGACTACCTTGGTGGATCCGTGAATGCTGCTACCGCCCGCAAATTCACGGTGTACTACGGCCGGGTTTTCGAAAGCGACATGCCCCAGCTACTCGAACTCCTCGTTGATATGCTCGTGCGATCGAGGCTCGACCAGTCCGACATGGAACTGGAGCGTCAAGTGATCTTAGAGGAGTTAGCCGCATCTGATGACGACGCCGCATCCGTCGCCGAGTCGGAGATCTTAAAACTCGTGATGGGGGACCACCCGCACGCGCGACCGATCGGTGGTACTCGCCAGACCGTCACGGCTCTGGACCACACACATCTCATCGATCACTATCAAACGAATTATCACCCGGGCGAACTCGTCGTTTCGGCGGCGGGCGATATCGACCATGAGGAGCTTTGTACGATGGTCTCTTCCCTCGTTGCGAGTGCGGGGTGGGATCTATCTGATCGCCGCCCCAACGTTCGCCGCAGCGTTGTCGATATCGAATATACGGACGGTGAGGAAGCGTTCGTCGAGCGGCCGGGCACACAGAGCGCCGTCGTCGTTGCTATGCCCGGACTCAGGCTGGGGGACAAGCGGGAGTCCACGTTGACAGCACTCGAAACGGTTTTGGGTGGTGGACCGTCCTCACGGTTGTTTAATGAAGTGCGAGAAAAGCGTGGCCTCGCGTATTCGACATATGCCTGGTCGACCTCACACAACGAAGGTGGCGTCGTCGCGATGTCTGCTCAGTGTGCCCCAGGAAGTGCCGAGACTGTGGCGCAAATTATGCGTGAGAGTCTTGAACGCATCGCGTCAGATGGGGTCAGCGACGACGAGGTCGAAACCGTGTTTAGGCAACGTCGGGCACGGCTCATATTCGCCTCGGAAAACAACTCATTTAGGCGGAGCCGCATCGGCTACGCGGAAACGGTGCGCGGTCAGCTACGGTCCATCGACGAGGTTCTCGAGATTGCGCGTGATGTGAGCGCCGAGGATATTCAAGAATTAGCACAGGAGCTTGCGGGCAGGCCGCGTTCACAAATTATCGTCGGACCGGCGAGCTAGGCTGGGGCGCATGGAAGGAAAAACAATGAAAGTTGCAGTAGTTGGAGCAGCTGGTCGCATGGGGAAATCCGTGTGTGCCGCAATTGAAGGCGCAAAAGATTTGGAGCTCGTGGCCGCGCTCGATCACGAAGATGAGATCACGGCCGAGACGATTGCTGGAGCTGAGGTTGTCGTGGAGTTCACGATTCCTACGGCCACGGACGCAAATGTTCACGCGATTCTCCAGGCAGGAGCGCATGCCGTCGTGGGTACCACGGGATGGACGGACGAGCGGCTCGCCCAGGTCGAAGAACAGGCGAAAGAATCGGGAAAGAACGTTATCATTGCGCCAAACTATGCGCTTTCGGCAGTGCTCGCGATGGCCTTTGCCGAAAAGGCGGCCACGATGTTCGAGTCTGTGGAAGTCATTGAGCTTCACCATCCAGACAAGGTGGATGCGCCGTCTGGGACGGCCACGACCACGGCTCGTCGGATAGGTGAGGCTCGTGAAGCTGCTGGTCTGGATAGGAGCCCGGATGCCACCCAGACGGATCCCGAAGGCACTCGCGGGGGCGTGATCGAAGGTGTCCACGTGCATGCCGTGCGCCTACGAGGGCTCTACGCTCACGAAGAGATTTTGTTTGGAAATCCGGGCGAGCAACTGACGATCCGTCAGGATTCGTTTGGTCGCGATTCATTCATGCCTGGCATTCTGCTAGCCGTGCGGAAAGTCGGCTCACGGCCGGGCCTTACGTACGGGCTTGAGCCGCTGCTGGATATGTAGCGTGTCC
Organism: Trueperella sp.; assembly: GCA_043426715.1. GTDB lineage: Bacteria > Actinomycetota > Actinomycetes > Actinomycetales > Actinomycetaceae > Trueperella. Next base: position 10,364 of record JBHWRK010000038.1, read on the forward strand.
CAGTTTCACGGGCTTCAACGTTTTGTTGACGCCGGTTCGCTTGCTCGTGGGCTGATCTATGCCACACAGGGCAAATCAACGATTACCGAACACACCGAGGGCCGACTCGAATCCACGACTCTCGCAACAGGCGGGAACCTTTACGAACAGTGGATCAGCTACGCTTTCGATGGGCAGACAATCACCGAGTTCTATGGACAGTGTTCGTGCCCGGTGGGCTACAACTGCAAACACTGCGTATCCGCGACGCTCATCGCCCTTGACTTACTTCCATCCTCCATCTCCACGGCCGCGAAGACTCCGATGCGCTCCGGATGGCGGCGTGAACTCGGACAGGTTCTTGGTCTGGTCGAATCCGATCCGTCGCCGCTGGCGCTCGGCGTTGATTTCGCACCACCGAAGGAGTTGAACCCGGACATTCCCGTGTGGAAACAGCGCACGAGCAGCGGGCGTCTCAACCTATTCCCGCTTCGAAAAGGCAAACGCGGGGGTTGGGTGAAATCTGGCATCTCGTTTTCGGCAATCAAACGCGGGCGACTGGCCGGATATGTGCCCGAACATGTCACGGCGATTTCGGAGCTCATTGCCGCGTGCGAGCTTGGGGCGATGTCCACCGTCGTCGTCGCCTCAGACACAATCATGCTCAACTACGTGAGTTCACCATTCGCGGGCGAATTCCTCCGCCGCGCCATCGAGGCGGGCGTGAGCCTCGTCGAAGCGCACACGTATGAGCCGGTCGCGATCGACGAGGAGCCAGTCGTTGCCTTCATCGACCTCGCCGACGAACAGGGTGCCCTCCACGTGTATACCGGCATCTCGCATCCGCGCATGACGCCGGATTATATGACGTTCGGCCAGCCGCGCCAAGGCGTGGTATGGAACGACGACGTGCTGCGGCTTGCGTGGTTCGATCCCGTTCCCACCGATGAGTGGAGCCGTTTCGATGATCGCGAGGTGATTATTCCGGCGTCTGATCGGGAAGAATTTGAACGCGACTATTTGCCGCGTCTCGCCCAGCACGCTCCGCTCCTCACGCGCAACTATGAACTGCCTACCCCTCCAGAACCACGACTGCGTCTCACCCTGAAAACGACTGTCGGTGAGCCTTATCCGCTGGTGAGCGCCACATGGGAATGGGTGTATGTGGACGGGCGCGGCCGCGAAGGACGCCCGCACACGCTTTGGTCACCACCGGGTGCTGGCCGTCAAGGCGACGTGGAGCGCGAGATCCGCGCGAACATCACGGGAATCGTCGCGGACCTGTGCCCGCCCATGGTGGACGAGATCTTGCTCGGCAGTTCGAAGCTGACAGGCGAGGACTTGCTATTACTTCCACCGCTCGTCGAACGACTCCGGACTGAGGAAGTAGAGGTCATCGACGACGGGCTTGCCTACCATCGGGCTCATGACGTTCGAGTTAACGTGGACGTTGAAGAAAGTCGTGACTGGCTTGACCTTAAGATGCGCGTGCTCGTTGACGGCGCGCAGGTGGAAATCGCAGATTTACTCCGCGCCCTCGCCTCGGGAAAGAATTTCGCCTACATCAATGGCGCATACCTGGACTTGGAGAGCGAGGATCTGGCTAAACTCAAAGATCTTATCGCTGAGGCGCGCAGTCTGGGGGATGGCCGCCGCTCGGATATCCGCGTGCCGAAGGTGCGCACGTCCTGGTGGGAGGAACTGCTTGATCTTGGCGTCGTGGATGTCTCGCGCCATGCGTGGTTCGAAGCTGTCCACAACCTCAAAGATTCTGGCCCGATCGAGGTGCCGTCGACATTAGCGGCCAAGCTCCGGCCGTATCAGACGGAGGGCTTTGAGTGGCTTGCTCGCCTGCGAGATGCAGGGCTCGGGGGAGTGCTGGCAGATGACATGGGCTTGGGGAAGACGGTTCAAACGCTTGCGATGATTCTCCGGGATCGCGAGCGCCAGGCAGACATCGAGGGAGGTGCCGGCCAACCGTGGCTTGTCGTTGCCCCAACCTCTGTGGTGTCAAATTGGGTAAGCGAAGCTAAAACGTTCACTCCCACTCTAAAGGTCGTGAGCATCGAGGCCACCGAACGTATTCGCGGCACAAGCCTTACCGAGGTCGCTGCTGGCGCTGACGTCGTCGTCACCTCGTACACTCTTATGCGGCTGGAAGCCGAAGATTACCGGACGCTCGGCTTCACGGGTCTGATCTTGGACGAGGCGCAAAACGTTAAGAACCCGAAGTCGAAGGGCTTCGCCGTGGCGACAAGTATCGGCGCTCCCACGGTGTTCGCCGTGACTGGCACGCCAATCGAGAATAACTTGGGGGAGTTGTGGGCAATGTTCGCGCTGTGTGCGCCTGGTTTGCTCGGAAGCTCTACGAAATTCAACGACACGTTCCGAAAACCCATCGAGAAAGCGGCAGGCCTCACGGGCCCGTATGAGGGAGATGGCAAAGAACTCATGGCGACGCTCCGGCGGAGAATTTCCCCATTCTTCCTTCGCCGAACAAAGGACGCGGTAGCACTCGACCTGCCGCCTAAACAGGAGCAGGTGCTGGCGGTGGATCTAGCTGGACTGCATCGGCACCAGTACGACGTTCAACTGGAAAAAGAACGCCAACGCGTGCTCGGGCTCGGGGATGAGGACCGCATCGAGATCCTGTCATCACTCACGCGCCTTCGCCAGCTCGCCATTGATCCGCGTCTCATCGACGAGGACTCGCAGGCTCCGGCCTCCAAACTGGACGAGCTCGTCCCCCTTCTCGACAACGTCGTGGCTGAGGGCCACAGCGCTCTCGTATTTAGCCAGTTCACACGATTCCTCAAACTCATTGCCGCACGCCTCGATGCCGAGGGCATCCCGTACCTCTATCTCGATGGCTCTACGACGAATCGACCCGCGCTTATCGAACGCTTCGCCAACGGGGAAGCTCCGGTGTTCTTGATTTCTTTAAAAGCGGGCGGCACGGGGTTGAACCTCACGATGGCCGACTATGCGATCCTTACAGATCCGTGGTGGAATCCTGCCGCTGAGGAGCAAGCCGTCGACCGTGCTCACCGAATTGGCCAGACCAGACCCGTTCATGTCTACAGGCTTGTTTCTCGCGGAACGATCGAGGAAAAGGTCGTAGCTCTCCAAGACGCCAAGCGCCGCCTTCTCGGAGTCCTATCCGACGACGTTCAGGCAAGCTCCGCACTATCTGCCGCTGAGCTTCGTGCCCTGCTCACGTAGAGGAGTAACGAGCGCTCCTAGGAACGCTCGAGGGTTGTCCACCACAGGTGTTCGGCCACCTCGCCGCCATCAATCTCGGCCACGCGCCGAATCGGGCGTGGGGCAAATCCTGAGCCGTTGAGGAAGTGGGTGAGCTGGTCGTAGCCGGCTATTACCCACATGTGAATCTCGGTCGCGTCGGTCAAAATATCCGTGATTGCGGCGAGTAACCGTGCCTCGTGCCCTTGGCCAGCATTCTTGATCGGTACGTGAAAGTTCGTGATCTCGTAGGCGATCCGAGGTTTGCCGGTTTCAGCGTCGAGCCCGTCCTCGTCGTCGTCGCTCAAAATCGCTGGCGCCGACGGCGCAACCGCAGCGAACCCGAGAACCTCGTCACCCTCGACAGCCACCAGCACATGATGCTGTTCGGAGGGCAGATTGCCGATCGTCATCAGCCAAGTTGAGGCGAGCGTGCCCACCTCAAGTTGGGATCGAACCACGTCGGAGGCCCTGCGGTCAAGGCCTGCAGAAATTGCTTCGATCATGGCTTCTGCTTGCAGTTGTCCAATGGGCAGGGCGTCTTCGCGGCGCGCTGGGCGCACAGATTTCACGTCAGTCACGAACGCTATTGTGTCACTAGATCGTCCGAATTTCGAAAGGTCTGCCGCTTCGGTGACGCAGGGGGCTAGAGTATGGCCATGGCTCATTTACCTTCACGCTCATTCGGTTCAGTCTCAGTAGCGATGGTGACTCCGTTCCATCCGGACGGATCTATCGACATCGATAGCGCACTCAAAGTCGCTGACAAGCTGGTCAACGACGGTTGTGATGCCCTCGTGCTCTCCGGGACAACGGGAGAATCACCGACCACCCACCAACCCGAGAAGAATGAGCTCGTGCGTGAAGTAAAGGCCGCAGTTGATGGTCGCGCGATGATTATCGCGGGTGCGGGCTCGAACGACACCGCCCACGCCGTGCGAATCGCGAAGGGTGCACAAGAGTCCGGCGCAGAAGGCCTGCTCGTCGTATCGCCGTACTACAACCGTCCCTCGCAGGAGGGTGTGTATCAACACATCGTGGCCATCGCCGATGCCACGGACTTGCCGGTCATGGTCTATGACATCCCGGGTCGTACTGGCGTTGCAATTGCCGATGACACGCTGGACAGACTCGCCGAGCATCCGCAGATTAAGGCAGTCAAGGATGCCACGGGTAATGTGCCGCAGGGCTTCGAGCGCATCACGCGCACGGGCCTCGAATACTACTCTGGCGACGACGCGCTTAACTTCGCCTGGCTCGCACATGGCGGCTCCGGCGTTGTCTCTGTCGCCGGCCATGTCATGGCCGCAGGCCTACGTGCCTTGGTGACGGAGGTCGATGACGGCGATCTGCCCGCGGCCCGCGCTGAGTTCGCAAAGCAGGCTCCGATCATTGAGGCCATCATGGGTGGCGGTCAGGGTGCGGTCATGGCAAAAGAAGCGATGAAGTTGCTCGGTGTCATCCCATCGGCAGCTGTTCGCTTGCCGCTTGTGGGCGCGTCAGAGGCGGAGATCGCGAACCTGCGCGCCGCGCTCGAAGCGGACGGTTACCTCTAGCTAGTCAGCTACCTCTCAACGGGGTTCAACCTCTACGGTGAGCACGTTCGAGGAATATTCGTCGTTCTTGTAGAACGTTTGGTGTTTACCAAAGGCTACGGACGAGCACCAGACGCTTACGAAAGTTGGCTGAAGCCCGGACGCACGCGAAGGCGACTTGGCTAACAGGCGATAAATGTCGTGCTCGCGCTAAGGCGTGAGAGAATGGGGGTGTGAATGAAATTAATCTTCCCCCATCTATTGACAATGGCACCCTTCGAATCGTCCCCTTGGGCGGTATTGAAGAGGTAGGCCGAAACATGACCGTCTTTGAAATCGACGGCCGAATCCTCATCGTTGATTGCGGTGTGCTCTTTCCTGAGGTAATCCAGCCAGGCGTTGATCTTATCCTGCCTGACTTCGATTACCTCGAAGATAAAATGCACCAGATTGACGGCATCGTGCTCACCCACGGCCACGAGGACCACATTGGCGCCGTTCCTTACCTTCTACGTAAACGCAAGGACATTCCGCTCATCGGATCGAGGCTGACAATCGCTCTCGTGGAAGCAAAGCTCCAAGAGCACCGGATCAAGCCGTACTCGCACATCGTCGAAGAGGGCGACGTGGAAAAGATTGGCAACTTCGAATGTGAGTTCATTGCCGTCAACCATTCGATTCCGGACGCTCTTGCCGTGGCTATTCACACGAACGCAGGAACGGTCCTGCACACGGGCGATTTCAAGATGGATTTGCTCCCGCTCGATGGCAGGGTCACTGACCTGCGCGGCTTTAGCCGAGTTGCCGACAAGGGTGTGGATCTGCTCCTCATTGATTCAACGAATGCCGAAGTCCCTGGTTTTGTGCCGTCCGAAGTGACGATTGCGCCCGCACTTGACGAGGCGATGGACCAGGCGCGTGGCAAAGTCGTGGTGGCGTCATTCGCCTCCCACGTCCACCGCGTTCAGCTCGTTATCGACGCAGCTGTGAAGCACAACCGAAAGGTGTGCTTCGTGGGACGATCGATGGTGCGCAACATGGGTATCGCGCAGGATCTCGGTTACCTATCAATTCCAGACGGCGTGCTCGTGGATCTCAATCAAGCCGCAAACATACCTGATGACCAGATTGTCTACATGTCTACCGGTTCGCAGGGCGAACCGATGGCCGCTGTGTCGCGTATTGCAAATGGACTCCACCGGTCGATAACGGTGGGACCCAATGACACGGTTATTTTCGCGTCGTCCCTCATTCCTGGTAATGAGGAATCGGTAAACCGGTTGATCAATCAGCTGACCAAGCTCGGCTCGAAGGTCATTCATTCCGGTAATGCTCATGTTCACGTGTCTGGGCACGCATACTCGGGTGAGATCCTCACTCTGTATAACGTAGTCGAGCCCGAATACGTCATGCCTGTTCACGGCGAGGCTCGCCATCTCGTAACAAACGGCAAGCTCGCAATTAAGACTGGCGTGCCAGCAGAAAACGTGTTGCTTCCACGCAACGGCTCGGTCGTCGACATGGTTGACGGACACTCGAAGATCGTCGGCGAGGTACCCGTAGGCTACGTGTACGTGGACGGAAGTTCCGTTGGCGAAATTACCCAGGCTGAATTGACCGACCGCATCACGCTCGGTGAGGAAGGCTTCATCGCAATCTTCGCGGTTGTGGACATGAAGAACCGCAAGGTCCTTACTGGCCCGCACATTCAGGCGCGTGGCATGGCCGAAGATGATTCCGTGTTCGATGACATCATGCCGGACGTCCGTCAAGCACTTGATGATTCGGTCAACAACCCCAAGTCGAACGCGCATCAGATGCAACAGGCCATGCGCCGCGTGATTGGCAGATGGGTCTCGCGCAAGCTGCGCCGCAAGCCGATGATTATTCCGACCGTCATCGAGGCCTAGCAGCGAGACGCTTAAGATTTCCCGAACCGCGTGACGGTTCAGCTTCGTGGTGCCGTCGCCAATTAGCGACGGCATCGCGCCGCCGGAACGACGCGTCGCATGCGGACCGGCACGTAGCGGTCGAATGGCCGTTCACGGCTTAGATGGTTGGTGGTGGACAAACACAGGTTTGTCCACCACCAACCATCGGTTAATGCACCATTTAGCTTCCCGTGTGGCGTTTTACATGCTTCTAGCTTGTCACGCTCTGATCTACTGCTGGAGCAGTGACCGCAAACCTAACCAAATACCAGTCGCCTAATTGACGATGTTTTCTGGTTCTCGTCCCTCGATGAGCGCATCTATCTGACGGTGAATTAGTGCACGCAATCGTGGCCATAGCGCGTCAGAGTAGCCGCCCATGTGTGCGGTAAGAAGCACGTTGGGGTGCGAGTACAGCGGGTGCCCATCGGGGAGTGGCTCGGGATCGACGACGTCGAACGCAACCTTGAGCCGGTCAGCGTGTTTCACGAGCGCGTCAGTGTCCGCCACGATGCCACGAGCCACGTTGACGATGAGCGAACCGTCCTTCATAAGGGAGAGGAACTCGTCGTCTACCATCTTCTTGGTGGCCTCGTTGCCCGGGACGACGAGGATGACGATATCCATGTCCGGCAGAAGGTCCTTAACATCGTCGGTACCGTAGATCGTGCCGTGCTCGTCCGAGCGGCGTGTCGTAGCGGCACGGTAGAGATCCACCTCAAATGGAACGAGGCGCTCAGCGATAGCCTTTCCAATGCCTCCATAACCGATTACCAGAACCTTCTTATCTGCAAGACCCGGCGCAAAAAACGTGTCCCACGTGCCGTTGTCCTGCGAGCGTACGATGCGCTGCATGTCTCGCATCTGCCCGAGAACGAGAGCCAGCGTGAGCTCGGACGTGGACGTCTCATGGACAGTCGTGGCGTTGGCGAGCTTCTTGTCACCGATATGGGGCGTCACATGATCGAAACCGATGGAGGATGCCTGGACGAGTTGTGTGTCCACCGAAGCCAGTGTCGTGAGATCTGGATTATCAGTCACGAACGGCAGAAGCACGAGATCGATATGATCTTGAGGAGCGGGGGAGCTGACATCCCAGTCGACGACCTCAACATCGCCGTCGTAGGCTTCCACTGCTTCCCGAAACAACTTATTTGGAACACTCACAGAAATAGTCATGAGTACAGTCTAGTGCGTTGTGGCCCACACTGACAGGTCACAATATTCACACCTCGGCGCGTTGATTCTTGAGCAATCCGGCGGTGGCACTAGGCTGAAGGCGGATTTTGCCCACGGAAGAGGAGACATGTCGCGTAGCAGGAAAGCCACGACACCACCGACCCCACGCCGAGAAACGAAGCGGGGCGGCGAGGATGAGCCAAGGTCATATGAGGGCCTTGCGTTCATTATGCTCGCGATCGCGATCGTCGTCGCACTGCGCGAATGGTTTGGTCTGTCCGGCCTTCTCGGCGACGTTATTCATCATGCGACAGCCGGTCCCGTCGGTGCACTGTCAATCTTCGTGCCGCTCATGTTTTTAGGAGTGGCAATCAAACTCTTCCGCCGCTCCGTGGGAACTACTAATCAACGTTTCGTGACCGGGCTCGGTTTATTGACGACGGCGATCACGGGAATCTTGCACATCGCTATGGATCTTCCCGACCCCACCGTGTCTTTCTCGGCTGTCGAGAACGCTGGTGGCGTACTGGGATGGCTGTCCGGCGGTGTGCTCACGGCTCTTGTGTCTGAGTGGGGCGCGGTACCACTCCTCGTCCTGCTCGGCATCTACGCGATGTTATTTTCCACTAACACGTCGGTGCGAGAGATCGTCGACTGGATCAAGGCGCGCCGGCAGGCCCGGGCTGAGCGTCGCGAAGCTGAGCGTGAGCAGATCGCGGCCACGAAGGTCATTGAGGAGCCTGCGAAGCCGAAGCCTCCGTCGCGCGTTCGTCGGGGCAAACCAAAGGACACCACTGAACTAGCACCGGTTGACGAGGATCAGGACACCGCGCCGCTTAAGACGAAGGTAAAGGCTAAGCCAGAACCGCAGCCTAAAAAGGCGCCGAAACCTGAACCGATTCCGCCTCGCGTCGAGCAGCTGGAACTGTCGTCCAATATTACGTACACGTTGCCGCCGAGCGATCTTCTCGAGGCGGGTGCTCCGACCGTCGAACGCTCGGAAGTCAACGAGCACGTCGTCGACGTGCTCAACAACGTATTCCGCGACTTTGGTGTCGAGGCTGAGGTTGTGGGCTTTACCCGTGGACCAACGGTCACCCAATACGAGGTCGAGCTTGGCCAAGGCGTCAAGGTTGACCGCGTGAGCTCACTGGAGAAAAACATTGCGTACGCGGTGGCAACAGCCGACGTTCGCATCCTGTCACCCATTCCAGGCAAGTCGGCGATCGGTATCGAGATTCCGAACACGGACCGCGAGACTGTCATGGTAGGCGACGTCCTACGCTCGCCGGTGGCTCGCAAGCAAACGCACCCACTCGTCGTCGCTGTTGGAAAATCGGTGGCCGGAAAGCACGTCGTCGTAAATCTTGCAAAGATGCCGCACATGCTCGTGGCAGGTGCGACCGGATCAGGTAAGTCGTCCTTCATCAACTCGATGCTCACCTCGATACTCATGCGTGCAACTCCCGAAGAAGTGCGTATGGTGCTCGTGGATCCGAAGCGCGTGGAGCTCACGATTTATGCCGGAATTCCGCACCTTGTCACGCCGATCATCACCGATCCGAAGAAGGCGGCCGACGCCCTTGACTGGGTGGTGCGCGAGATGGACCAGCGCTACGCCGACTTCGCGAACTACGGCTACAAGCAGATTGATGACTTCAACGAGGCAATCCGATCAGGCAAGCTGACCACGCCGCCTGGATCGGAACGCAAGCTTTCGCCGTATCCGTATCTGCTCGTTGTCGTTGACGAGTTGGCGGATCTCATGATGGTCGCACCACGCGACGTCGAGGCCTCCATTCAGCGCATCACACAGCTTGCTCGCGCCGCAGGTATTCACCTTGTGCTCGCCACTCAGCGCCCGTCGGTTGACGTCGTAACGGGTCTAATCAAGTCGAACATTCCGTCGCGTCTCGCGTTCATGACGTCCTCGCTCGCCGACTCTCGAGTCATCCTCGATTCGGCCGGCGCGGAGAAACTCATCGGCATGGGCGATGCACTCTTCAACCCGATGGGTGCCTCGAATCCGGTTCGCGTGCAGGGAGCGTGGGTAACTGAGCATGAGATTGCCCAAATTGTCGCGCACGTCAAGGAACAGATGCAGCCTGTCTACCGCGACGATGTCATTCCGAAGGCGGAAAAGCGGGTCGTCGACGAGGACATCGGCGACGATCTGGACACGCTCCTGCAAGCCGCCGAGCTCGTGATCACCACCCAATTTGGTTCAACATCGATGCTCCAGCGAAAGCTCCGCATCGGGTTCGCCAAGGCCGGGCGCATGATGGATCTGCTCGAGAGCCGCGAAATCGTTGGACCTTCGGAGGGTCCGAAACCACGCGATGTGCTCGTCACGCCCGAACAGCTCGATGGGGCGATTGCCTTTATTAAGGGCGAGACTGACAGCCTGAGCGGCAACGAGGATCGCTACATCGACGCAGACTTTGGTGACGTGGACGTGGCTCGTGAACCAGATGGCGAATCGCGCCCATACGCCCATTCCGAGGCCGGTGCTGGCGTGGACGTGGACGACGGCGATGATCCTGACGATCGCACTGTAGTCATAGAGACAGATCGGTATGCCGAGGATCCGCTCGAATATGACGCGTCCGACTATGATTCCGACGACGACGAGGATGCTTGGCAGCTTACAGGCCGCGACTAGTTGGCAGGGGAGCTCAGCACCTCTGTGGTCCCACGTGCCAGGATCTTATTCGCGCGTTATTGTGAGCGTCGCGCCGGTGGGCTCGGGGGACTTCGTACGTTCGGGACCCGAGGTGGTCATCACCGGATATGTGGCGTCCGCACGGGATGTGATATCCCACTGCGTCAGCGCGAGCCCTTCCGGGTAATCGCCGTTGATAAGCGGCGTGAGTAGGCGCAGACGTTCTCCAGCGGCGCGATCCTGCGTCACCACCGTGTAATCAAAGTCCGTGATCGAGGCGTCATTTTCACCGCGCACCTCGATTGTGGCGGTCGTCATTAGACCCGTCGTGACACGTGGGCCGTGGTTTTGAACCGTCTGGCCGGAAATTTGGTTGCCCATCGAGTAGACGACCCACATGCCTTCTCCATCCGGGCCACCCGGGATCAGGTCGAGCGGCTGGGGCACGTGCGAGTGGTTTCCGAATACAAGGTCCACCTCGCCGGATTCAGCAAGTTGCTGCGCGATCTCGATCTGTTCAGGAATCGGATCGCTGACATACTCGGTTCCCCAATGCATAGAAACGATGACGATATCCGCCCCGCGCTCCCGAGCTGTCTTCGCGTCGTCCACGATGGTGTCCGCAGGCTTGCCGAGGTCGCCTACGACATTCCACGAATACGGATGATCAGCAGGAATCGGGATTCCGTTCGTCAGCGTCGTGGCGGAGATGTGCGCGATGGAAACGTTGTGTTCCTCGCCCTCAAGCTTGTAGAACTGGATCTCATCGGCTTCGTCGGCCGTGCGCGCGGAGCCTGCCCAGCCCATGCCGGCGTCCGACAGTGCCTGAATAGTCGTGTCCACGCCACCAAATCCGCGATCCATCGTGTGGTTCGTGGCTACCGCGCAACCGTCGAAGCCAATGTTGGCCAGCGACTTCGCAAGATCCCACGGTGCTCCAAAGTTCGGATAGTTAGACGGCATCTGGTCTGGTCCCACAATCGGAACTTCGAGTGCGCAAAGCGCTACGTCGGCATCCTCAATAAACGGACGAATCCCGTCGTAGAGTGGCTCGTAGTCGTACGTCTCACCCTGAATTCGAGCCGATTCATTGACGGACAGGTGCAACAAAATATCGCCACCAGACATCACGGTGAAGTACTCAGGATCAGCAGTCGGCTCTGCACTGGGCTCCGGCGTCGGCAGTTGCGACTCCGAGGGTTCTGCGCTCACCGTTGGCGTGGGGTTTGCCGTGGCACTGTCGTCGTCGATGGCGGCTCCAGTGGCGTCGGAACAGCCAGCAAGAAGTGCAAGTGCCGCAACCGTGGTGAGAACCTGCAATTTCATTGGTGCCTCCAGCGTGCGTCGGTTGGGTGGTTCTTCAACTAGAGTAGAGGAGTGGACGAAAAATCGCAGGTATCTGTTATCAATATCGCCAACGCGCTGACGGTGCTCCGGCTCTTTCTGGTGCCCGTGCTCATTTGGCTACTTTTAGATCCGACCGTCGAACGGCGCTGGTTCGCGTGGGTGGTGTTTGCGATTGCGGCCATGACCGATCAGCTTGATGGCCACCTTGCTCGAAGTCGTGGTCTTATAACGAACTTTGGCAAACTCGCAGATTCGATTGCGGATAAGTTCCTCATCCTGTCTGCCATGATCATGGCTTCGCTAAATGGTTGGCTATGGTGGTGGTTGACCATTTTGTTCATTGTTCGTGAGGTTGGCATCACGATTATGCGCTTGCTGGTGGTTAAGAAAAAGGTGATGGCGGCCGGCCGTGGCGGCAAAATTAAAATGGTTGCGCAAGTATTTGGAGTCGGCGGCCTTGTCCTTCCATGGCATTCGTTCCTGCCAGATGCGCTTGCCACTGGAATTGTGTGGTTCTTCTATGCACTTATAGCTGTAGCACTCTACTTCGCACTGACATCCGCGTGGGAATACATTCGAGAGTCGCGTTCGCTTGTCGACCCTCCGGACCACAGTGAGTAACGACGCCGATCGGTTGGCTCACGTACTTGTCGAGCGGCTGATACGTGACGGGCTGACGATCGCCGTCGCAGAGTCTTTAACCGGTGGCCTGCTGGCTGCGACCTTCGTCTCCGTCCCTGGGGCCTCGAACTGTTTTCGCGGAGGGGTGGTCGCATACGCAGTCGACACGAAAGCGTCGGTGCTGGGTGTTTCTGCACAACAGCTGGAGACGACAGGGCCGGTTGACCCGAAGGTGGCCGAACAGATGGCGCAGGGTGTGGCGAATCTTTTCGCGGCCGACATTGGTGTGTCAACCACGGGCGTCGCTGGCCCTGGACCAGCCGATGGACACGTCGCGGGGACAGTCTATGTGGGGCTGGCCACAGCACAGGGAGCCAAGGGTGAATGTTTCCACTTCCACGGAAGTCGCGAGGATGTGCGGAATAAATCTGTCGAAAAAGCGTTACACCTAATAGCTGAAGATTTAACGATTACCCACGAACTTTGAGTGCCCTTTCAGGAAACACTCAGATTCCTATGGGATTATTTAGCTAACAGCAGGAGTTCCTAACTCATAGCGAACGTCGTTATGAAAGAAGCGAACTTCGCTAAGAAGGAAGAAGAGAGAATAGAGCATGACAATGATGAATGATTCCCACGTTCGCATCGAGCCGGTACTTTTCCGTCGCGAACTTGGTGATGTCCTGCGTGATTACCGCCAGCGTCAGGGGCGTACCCTGCGCGAGGTCTCTTCGGATGCCCGCGTCTCGCTTGGTTACCTCTCCGAGGTTGAACGCGGTCAGAAGGAGGCATCCTCTGAACTACTTCACTCCATTTGCCGTGCACTGAATGTGCCCATGAGCCACGTCCTTCGTCTCGTTGCAGATCGTATCGATATGGCTGAAGGTCGTACTCCGCCGATGATCCGTAGGGCTCAGGCTGCGCGCGCGGCCGGAATCCGTATCCCCGATACTGCTGAGGCCCTTCTCAATGGTGAACTCTCGGGTGTATGAGACACACCGAGTTCTGGGATGTCGTTGACCGAGTCTTCCCGGGAGGTCACGGGCGCGCACTCGCGAACGACCTTGTGATCCCTGAACTCGGATCGCGAACCGCTGAAGAAGCACTCGAGGCGCATATCGACCCGCAGAAGGTATGGCACGAATTACGAGTCGCCATGGATCTGCCGGAATCCTACGAGTTCCTTCACCGGAAAGAC
>JBHWRK010000039.1:0-13358 GCA_043426715.1 Trueperella sp.
GGCCAACGCGAACGCGCTTGAAGCCAGTGACCTTTGCTCCTTCAGCGTCCACAACCTGCCGGACGGTCAGCTTCGGATCGCGGGCGTAGCCCTGCTCCATGAGAGTGACCTGCTTGAAGAAGCCCTTGAGGCGGCCTTCAACAATCATCGGCACGGCCTTTTCGGGCTTGCCTTCCTGAATGGTCAGCTCGGTTGCGATGCGACGCTCATTTTCCACGACCTCTTCGGGCACGTCGTCCTCATCGAGGTACTGCGGCGAGAGAGCGGCGATGTGGACTGCGATGTCGTGAGCGATCTTTTCCCCAGCGGCATCGGTTGCCACGAGCACTGCGACCTGCGGAGGCAGATCGGTCGAGGTCTTGTGCATGTATGCCTGCACGTTATCGCCCTCGAGGTACTCAACCGAACCAACGCCAAGTTTCTCACCGATAATGCCGGTGAAGTTGGTGATGGCGTCTTCCACGGTGCCATCAGCGTGCTCAGCAGCCAACACCTCGTCAGCCGTCTTGGCGCCAGCCTTGACTGCGGCGTCGAGGATACCTTCGGCAAACTCGATGAACTTCTCGTTCTTCGCAACAAAATCTGTCTCGGCGTTGACCTCAACGATTAGGCCGTACTTACCCGAGTTGGTCTCGCCAATATGCGAGAGCACGAGACCGTTCGATGCCGTGCGGTCGCCGCGCTTGGCTGCGACCTTCAGGCCCTTGAGACGAAGGATCTCTTCTGCCTTCGTTGCATCGCCTTCGGCCTCGACTAGAGCGTTCTTGGCGTCCATCATGCCTGCGCCGGTCTTATCGCGCAGAGCCTTGACGTCTGCAGCAGTGTACTTTGCCATGAATTCTCAATCCTCCAGGATTTAGGCGTTGTTCTCTTCAGTCTTGTTATCGGTTGCCTCGGCTTCGCCAGCCTCGGCTTCCTCAGCCGGAGCTTCCTCGGTCACAGGCTCGTTGGCAGGCTGCTCGGCGGGAGTGTCCTCAGCCGGAGCTTCTTCAGCCGGAGCTTCCTCAGCTACAGGCTCCTCAGCCTTCTTGGCTGACTCGTCCTCAGTTGGTTTGTCTTCAGCCTTCTCGCCCTCTTCACCAGCGAGGATCTCGCGTTCCCACTCAGGCATGGGGTCTTCGGAGCCGGCGCCGCCACCACCGCGAGCAACCAGACCTTCTGCAACAGCGTCGGCAACAACACGGGTCAGAATGTCGATCGAGCGGATCGCGTCGTCGTTACCCGGAATGCCATACTCGACCTCATCCGGGTCACAGTTCGTGTCGAGGATCGCGATGACGGGGATGTTGAGCTTGGCTGCCTCGGCAACAGCGAGGTGTTCCTTATTGGTGTCAACAATCCAGATGGCCGACGGGACCTTACCCATGTCGCGAATGCCACCGAGCGTGCGCTCGAGCTTGTCCTTCTCACGGCTCATCATGAGAAGTTCTTTCTTCGTCAGGCCGGACCCAGCGACGTCGTCAAAATCGACGAGCTCAAGTTCCTTGAGGCGCTGAATTCGCGAGTTGACGGTCTGGAAGTTGGTCAGCATGCCACCGAGCCAACGTTCGTTGACGTACGGCATGCCCACACGCTCAGCCTGCTCACGGATCGGACGCTGAGCCTGGCGCTTGGTGCCAACAAAGAGAATATTTCCGCCGTGTGCGACGGTCTCCTTGACGAAATCGTACGTACGGTTGATGTCATCGATCGTCTTGCGCAGATCAATAATGTAAATGCCGTTACGATCATTGAGGATGTAACGCTTCATCTTGGGGTTCCAGCGACGGGTCTGGTGCCCGAAGTGAACGCCAGCTTCAAGCAGCTGACGCATGGTAACGACTGCCATGGTCGTCCTTTCTTGTGGCACTCACGTGCCTATTGTCGGTTCCTGCTGAGCACGCGATGTGCGGTCAGCTCTAGTGCCCCATCCAACGCAACCATAGGACCGATGCGCTAGAGGCCTCGCGGCGAACGAGCACGTGTATTTGTGTTCATTACACAGTGACTGTGATATTCACAGCTTTTCAAGTTTATCTCAGCAGCCTAGGCCGACCAAGATAAAAACCACTCAATTCAGGTGGTCTTGCCTACATTGGCGAGGTTTTATGGTCACCAAAGGGTGCGCGAGCCATTCTCACCGTAAGATATTCTCGCAGATGAGGTGGGTGAGGAGGACACGTGGAACCTGACGTTCTTTTTCGAGTCGTTGATGTCGCAGGCGTCATCGCCTACGGAATGATTGGAGCAACGTTCGCCCGCGCTCTCAAATTCGACGTTATCGGCTATCTCGCGCTCGGCGTCATCACCGCCCTTGGTGGCGGCATGATTCGCGACGCCCTCCTTGGCATCGGCTTTCCCGTCGCTTTAACCGACCCGTGGTACCTGTCCGGCGCGCTCGGCGCCGCACTCGTCGCCTACTTGATTCCAATGGATGGTCCGTTGGCACGACGCGGTCTCATGCTCGCAGATTTCCTGGCTCTGGGATGCTGGTCCGCAACCGGAGTCTCAAAGGGTTTGGCCGCTGGTCTCGCGCCCGGCCCGTCAATTTTCCTCGGCGTGATCACAGCGACCGCTGGTGGCGTTCTCCGAGACGTCGCCATTGGCCGTCGTCCCGCCATCTTCGGCGCGAACCCGATGTATGCAACATTCTCGATCATCTCGGCTGCCGTTATGGTGATTTTTCAGATGAACGGAATGTACGAGCAGGGCATGGGGCTCGCGATTGTCGTGGCACTTGTCCTAGGAGTTGCCGCCCATAGGTTTAAGTGGATCCTCCCGCTAGAGCCAGTCAACATTATCGAAACCTCCACGCGCCAGTTCAAGGAACGTGGCCGCCGGATGCGCACAAATGTCAAACACACCCGTAGCCAGCGCGCCAAGGACAAAAATCCCCGCCGCACCGATCAGTAATTTTCCACATCCGGCATAGCGGGCAGGATCTTCACAAACGACGCCGATCGTTCGGCGTCGCTTCAACGGTCCGTGGCACCGTGGAGATATGAAGAAACTCGGTGTCATTTTAAGTCTCACAACACTTAGCGCGGTTGCCGTGATAGGGGTGCCGCTCTCTCCCACCGCAGACACGTTGTCGGGCCCACGTCACGACATGCAGGTTCAAGTCACTGACGACCGACTGGCAGATTCGGTATCCGTGGACTATCACTGGCCATCGGGATCCGAAGTTCCTGTATTGCGCCGATTCAAAGTGGGACGGGCCAATTGGAATGCTGGGCACCGAGGGGTAGATCTCGCATTGGCCGCAGGTAACTCCGTGCGAGCAGCTGCCGATGGCGTCGTTGTTTATTCCGGGAAGCTCAATGATCGCGAGTTGGTCTCCATTGAGCACGCTGACGGAATTCGGACCACGTATGAGCCGATCATTCCTATGGTCAAGCGTGGTGCTCGAGTGAGTCAAGGCGATGTGATCGGTGAAGTTGAGGGTACGCATTGCGCACCCTTTTCCTGTCTGCATTGGGGCGCCAAGCGAAATTCTGCCGACTATCTCGATCCACTGAGTTTGCTGAGGGCTGCTCCCATTCGGCTCTACGAATAGTGATCGTGCCGAGTCCCTAGGCACCCACGTGGCACATGAAAGAAATGAGATTTAGCTTTCCTTGTTCTAGAGCCAATGACGTATTTGGGGTCGACGTGTTTGGGTCCCGCGTAGCGCACAAGCCTACGGGCGGGGTTCTAGGCACGCGGATGGGCCTGACCGAAGGCGGCTCGCAATCGTTCGGCACTGACATGCGTGTACCGCTGTGTAGTACCAAGTGACGAGTGACCAAGAACCTCTTGCACGCTACGAAGGTCAGATCCGCCATCCAAAAGGTGGGTGGCCGCTGAATGGCGAAGGTCGTGCGGGCTAATCGAGGGTACGTCCGCGAGCGCCGTGATTCGATCGAGGACCGTGCGTACCATGCGTGGATCGATCCGCTTGCCTGCCTCTCCGAGAAAGACCGCATCTTTGTCGTCCTTGACGACATCCTGGCGGACGGTTAGCCACTTCATCATGGCCTCCCGGGCTGGGCGACCGTAAGGGACGATGCGCTCCTTGTTACCCTTTCCGACCACTCGGAGGGTTGAATCGGGAAGCAAGCTCGTGATGTTGAGTCCCACAAGTTCACTTACGCGGATACCTGAGGCGTAGAGTATTTCGAGCATGGCCCAGTCTCTCACTGCCATACCGCCCTCCTGAATCGCGCGCTTTTCGGCGGTGTCGAGGAGTTGCTTTGCCTGAGTTTTGGTGAGCACCTTGGGTAACTCGTTATCAGCACGCGGGGACTTGAGACGGCGCCCGGCGTCCGTCTCGGTGTATTCGTTTTTGTAAAGCCACGCAGTGAAGCTGCGAATCGCTGCGGAGTGACGCGCAATCGATGCTCTCGAGTGCCCCTCGTGAGAAGCGAGCCAGGTTCGCAGATCGGCAAGTTCAAGGTGTCGTAGCGATCCGGCAACATCGTCAGAGTACTGGCCAAGAAAGTCGACAAGTGAGCGTGCTTCCGTCACGTATGCGGTGACGGTGTGCGGGGACAGCCCTCGGCGGACCGCGAGCTCATGCTCGTAGTCCTTAAGGATCTGATCGACACTCATGCTTGTACCCTAGTGCGAATCCACCTCCCGGACCGTTCTTCGACGCGCCCGGCAAGGAGGAGTCGGCTAAGAGCCGTGAGTGTTTCAGGCACTGATAGGCCGGCAACATTCGCAATCGAGGGCACGTCCTTGCTACAGGTGAGCGGCACGGCGTCTAAAGTTCGTGCCGTGCGCGGATCGAAGTCGTCGTCAGCCCCGAATGAGAAGAAATCGTCGGTGACAGGCTCCTGAATCTGAATCGGTCCGATGAGATCGCGAAGATGTTCGACGTTGGCTATCGCGGTGGCATTGTTGCGTAACAGATCAATGCAACCTCGTGACTGGACGGAGTCGATTGACCCCGGCACCGCACCTACGTCTCGTCCGATGTTCATCGCGTGTCGAGCTGTTGACAACGCCCCGGATCGAGACGGGGCTTCCACGACAAGCGTTGCCTTACTAAGAGCGGCAATGATCCGGTTACGGGCCAGGAAGCGAAACCTTTGCGGCGCGGCGCCTAGCGGTGACTCGGATACCACCGCTCCCCCACCCTCGAGTGTCTGCCGGTAGAGAGTCTCGTGAGCACGTGGATAGACGCGGTCAGCTCCCCCTGCACTCACAATTATTGTGGGTTTATCTGCAAGGATGGCGCCACTATGTGCGGCGGCATCGATTCCGAAGGCACCACCCGAGACAACAGTTGCTATCTCCGAGATCTCGAACGCGAAGTCCCGCGCGATGCGAGTACCTGCCGCAGTTGCTGCACGCGAGCCAACAATCGACACCGCCTGCCGCTTCGTCAGCACGTGTGGGTTTCCTTTAACCCACAGCAAGGGTGGGGTCTGCGGTCCAAGATCATTGATCTGCTCTGGCCATAGATCATCACCAGGGATCAACACTGACATGCCAATCTTCTCCAGCGCTTCACTATTAAACGGCTGAATGCGCTCCAATCGGTGCCTCCATCTATCGACCACCTTCATCTCCTCTGGTTCGAGACCCTCACCCGTTCTCACCGCCTCCAAAGCATTGGCGGCACCTAGCCTTTCGATAATCCCGTACGCAAGAACGTCGCCTCCTTCAGTGATACGCGACCACTCGATCCGAGCTAACTGTTCATTCATGATTCCTCCCCTCCTCGGAGGGCGAAAGCGAGTAGAAGATCGTCGTCCGCCGGAGCGTTACGCCCGCCAAGATCAGCAATGGACCATGCGAGCCGCATGACACGATCGAATCCCCGCAGAGTCAAATTTCCGTGAGAGATGGCATTTTCAAACAAATTGGTGGACGTGGTGGACAGTGGCGTATGAGCACGAAGCCATTTACCGGGAACCTCGGCGTTGCGGTCGACTCCGGTGCCGGCGAGACGGAACACCTGGCGCTCGCGCGCTTCGCTCACTCGCTCGTGCACCTGCGCTGTGGTGGTAGTTGAGCCACGGCGCAGATCTGCCTTCGACGGTCGCCTCAACACGGATTGGATATCAATCCTGTCGCGAACTGGCCCGCCGAGGGAAGCTTGGTACAAGCGATTGTCCCGCGACGTACACGTGCACTTCGACGGTGAGTCCAAGATGGCGCCACATCGGCATGGGTTTGCCGCCGCAACCAGTTGGAATCGCGCGGGGAAACGAATGTTCGCTTTGGATCTCGCGATATCGATGTAGCCGGTTTCCATTGGCTGGCGAAGAGACTGAATGACACGCGGGGCAAACTCTGGGAATTCGTCACAAAATAGCACTCCGCGGTGTGCGAGGGTGATCGCTCCGGGGCGTGGAATGCGTGACCCGCCACCGACCATTGCTGCGGGAGACGCCGTATGATGTGGCGCGGAAAACGGTGGATGCTTAGGTAGCTGTGAAAACCGCTCTCCAACGAGCGACGATATCGCAGCGACTTCGAGCGCGCCCTCATGGCTGAGATCTGGCAAAATTCCCGGCAATCTCTGAGCCAGCATAGATTTTCCTATTCCCGGTGACCCCACCATGAGCATGTGATGTCCACCCGCCGCGGCAATTTCCAGCGCAGTGATGGCTTCTTCCTGCCCATACACGTCCGAAAGATCAACTGGCACTAATTCATCTTTGTCCGGCAAAGTAGAAGCATCCTCGGATGTCATCGTGAAGGAACAGTCAGCTCTGCACAGCATGCCGACTTGACCGAGGTGCTGAACCGCGACGATCTCCATACCTTCGACCAGCTCGGCCTCTGCGTGGTTTGCTTCTGGCACGATGGCTGTTCGAATTCCCTGATTTTGCGCCGCGACGAGCGCCGGTAACACGCCCCGAACACCTCGGATCGACCCGTCGAGACCCAATTCGCCCATCACCAAAGCGTCGGTCTGCATGCGAAATCCCATTGAGCCGAGGATGGCTACGGCAATTGCGAGATCGAATCCGGTGCCTGACTTCAATACGTCCGCGGGCGAGAGATTAACCGTCAATCTGCGATTCGGCCAGGGCAGAGAAATCGCATGGAATCCGGCACGGAGTCGCTCGCGTGCTTCATTAACCGCAGCATCAGGCAATCCAACAATAGTAAAGTTAGGAAGCCCGTTGAGCTGGACCGCTTCAACAACGATCGGTACGGCCTCGAGACCAAGCAAACTCAGGGTTCGCGCTCTCCCCACCCTTCCGGCAATCCCGAGCTCACTCATGCCGTCACATCCTTGACATGGTTGAACGAATGAACACCCATCTGGTCGACCTCCACGGCTATAACATCAACCGTGATAGTCGTTGCAAAACTCCCGCGCTGAACAAGCCAGCTGAGCAATAACCCACGAAGGCGTTGGATTTTCGCATACGTGACCGACTCTTCAGGCGAACCGGCAAAGCTCGTTCTCCGCGTCTTCACCTCGACTGCGACAATGGAATTTCGCTCCGGATCGAACCCGACGATGTCGAGTTCACCGCCGCGGGTACGCCAGTTCCGGTCAAGAATCGCCCATCCGGATTCCTTCAGGTGAGTGGCCGCAAGCGTTTCTCCCCACGAGCCCAGTTCGTTTTTCGGCATCTGTTGTATTTGTGTCATGCACAGATTTCACCAAAATCGCTCGACTCGCCGAGAAGTTATCCGCCCTGGCACGGAAAAAATAACGTCTCGCGTCTTGTGGACAAATATTCAGCCGGACGACTATTAAGCCAGTCAGAGATTCAGCGCGACTACATTCGCGGTCGCGGGCATGCGCAACCCTACTCGAAATCGAGCTCCCGCGAGATGTCTGGTTTGTTCAGTTCCTCGACGTTGACATCCTTAAACGTCACAATTCTCGCACCACGAATGAAACGGGATGCACGGAAGATATCCCACACCCACGCATCCGTGAGCGTCACTTCGAAAAAAACGTCACCCGCAGCTGATGCACGTACTTTCACATCAACATCGTTTGCCAAGTAGAATCTGCGCTCCGTCTCGACAACAAAACGGAACAGGCTGGCAACGTCGCGATACTCGCGGTATAGAGCAAGTTCTTGCTCTGTTTCGTAATCTTCTAGTTCGCTCACATGAGCCCCTGTCCCTCACCCGGATCGATGCCCGGTAACTTCCATGACGTGCGGTGCTGAGCGCTGGCACCCAGCTTTTTCAGCCCCTCGATATGTCGAGCCGAGGAATAGCCCTTATTCCGTTGCCAATCGTAGCCCGGATAGTCCTTGGCGAGGTCAACCATCAGCTCGTCGCGTGCCACCTTCGCCGCCACAGAAGCGGCAGCAACGACGGCACAGGTGGCATCGCCCTTCACTTCAGTCCGCACGGGATACGGCGGAAGCTGGGGACCAAGCGGCAAACCGTCCGTCGTCCACCAGTTATGCACGCCGTCCAGCAAGACACCCGCGATCGGATAATCCTTCAGTTGGGCAAGAGCATTTTGAGCGGCAATGCGAAGAGCCCCGATAACGCCCCACTCGTCTACCACCTCGGGACCGGCATGTCCCACGGCAACTGCGTCCACCCACTCGGTCACGGTGTCAACGATTTTCATCCGAGCGGCGGGTGTCATGAGTTTCGAATCGCGAAGACCACCTGGGAATTCGTCCGACGTCGATGAGGATACGAGGGCAATACCCACCGAGACTGGACCAGCGAGCGCTCCCCTGCCTACTTCGTCAACGCCAGCAAGGTACACCGGGCTCTCGGCATTTTCTGCAAGCGAGGCAAGTAGCTCGCATTCGAGCGTACGATCCGGTTCGATCATCCGCGCTCAATTACTTGGATCAGGCACGGTGTCGAAGACGTGGGTGGCAGACGGAATCGTGCTCAACCGATCCAGTGGATACACCGTCAACCACGCCCGGCCCTCAATGTTTGAAATCGGCACGAAGCCAAACCCCGTAGCCTGCTGGTGAAAACGCGCATCCTTTGATCGGTTGCGGTTATCACCGAGCACCCACACATGGCCTTCGGGCACCGTCACATCGAACGTAGAATTTGACGCTGCCACTCCCGGCTTCAGGTAGGTTTCGCGAATTGGCTCACCGTTGACGGTGATGAGGCCGTCCTCGTTGCAACACTGGACATGATCACCGGGCATTCCAATAATGCGCTTGACGAGATGGTCGCCCACGTTCTGCGGGACAATGCCAATCGCTTCGCCAATGTCGATGAGTACCTGCTTCCAGCCCGACCGATCGGGTTGTGGAATATCGTCCAACCAACTGCCTGGATCCACAAAAACGACGATGTCCCCACGGTTCAGATCATCTTGGCTATCTGCAAGCTTGTTGACCATAATACGATCACCCGGGATCAGGGTGTCCTCCATCGATTCAGACGGAATGGCAAACGCCTGCGCAAAAAACGTTTTAATGATGACGGAGATGAGCAGGGCAACCGCAATGATGGTGGTGAATTCCAGTGCAAGAGAACCAAACTTCGACCTCGCAGAGGTGAATCCTTCTGCATCGACCTTTTGGTGCCGCGCCACATACTCCTCGTCGGACGCTCCGCGTGACGGACTCGGAATTTGGGGAGGATACGACGGCGGCATCTGCTGAAAATCGTCATCTTGCCGTTCCATCGCACCTCACTTTCCGCAATAAAAATTCTAGCCTACGGCACCGACAATCTCAGTTCTCACACGTCTCACTTTTGCATATCAATTGGGTGTCACTCACCACTTCAATCCGCACTCCGTGAAGGCGACGAGACGCAAGTTCCCGCATCCGCGCATAAAAGAAGCGCCCCGAAGGGCGCCTCTTCTTACTACACTTAGTCTTCACGCTTTTCGCGGATCTTGGCTGCCTTACCGTGACGATCACGAAGGTAGTAGAGCTTCGCGCGGCGAACACGGCCACGGCTCACAACCTCAATCGCATCGACATTCGGCGAATGCAGCGGGAACGTACGCTCCACACCAACACCAAACGAGGACTTGCGGACGGTGAACGTTGCGTTCACGCCATTACCGCCCTTGCGGTCAACAACGACGCCCTGGAAGACCTGGATACGGCTACGGTTGCCTTCAACAACCTTGACGTCGACCTTCACGGTGTCGCCAGCGCGGAAGTCCGGACGCTCCACGAGGGCCTTTTCATTAATCTTGTCGAGAATATTCATGTCTCTTGTCTTCTCACCCTGCGCGCAGGTCAGAGTGCTTTCCGGGCGATGCCCGTTCGTCTCAAAGCCTTGCTGTCGGGACCGATCCCCTGCGGCAGATCAGGTTCCCCTATGTGCAAGCCATACTATTTTGGCATATTCGCGCGGATCGCTAAAGTCACATCCTTGTTGATCTGCTCACCCACAACGAACGATCGCTCACCCACCAGGCTGAAGCCAGCCCTTTTGTAAGCGCGGATGGCACGCTTGTTTCCGACGTTCGTTCCGAGCCACACATAGGGCTCCGGCGCATCCACCTTGGCAACGATCTCATCGAGCGTGCCGCGCATGAGAATGTCGAATAGGCCCGATCCCCGCCATTCTGACTCGATGTACATTTTTGACAGATAGACGATCGGTCCGTCACGCGGGGTATCATCGAGAACGACGTCGACCGGTGCGCCTTCGTGCGCTTGCCCGTCCTGCGGGATGATGGATAACGAATAGCCGGCAATTTCACCGGCCACGCGTGCCACAAGCAGGATCTGGTTCGGGTCAGCAATGAAGTTGTCGAAATCTGCTTTCGAGAGGTTCTTAGCGATGAAATCGTCGATGTCCTCAGTCTTCATGTCTGGCGGGCACGCGTGCGGGAACAGCCGTCCCGCGAGTTCCGATACTTCATCTGCCTCATCGGGCAACGCTTCATTGACGGCGACGTCCAACGGGCTATCCTTGCCAACCACCCAGCCGAGCTCTGCAAGCTTGGCCTTATCCTTCTTATCCAGTTGATCTGGTGCGAGAGCTGCAATCATGTCCGGCCTGCGGTTGGCCGTACGTTCGAGAGCGCGATCCCTCCTCCAGCGGGCCACCTTGCCATGGTCACCCGAGGTGAGAACCGCAGGCACGTCGATACCTCGGAACGTCGTAGGGCGCGTGTAGACCGGATATTCAAGCAGACCGTGTTCGCCGTGCGATTCTTCGCGAAGCGACTCGGGGTTGCCCACCATGCCCGGCAGAAGCCGCGAGACGGCTTCGATGAGCGCGATCGCAGCCACCTCTCCCCCGTTGAGGACGTAATCGCCGAGCGAATATTCAAACACCTCCACGCCAGCATCTTCGTAGTGTTCAGCTACTCGCGCGTCGATCCCCTCATATCGCCCGCAGGCAATTATGACGTGGTCAGCATCCGCCAGATACCAACAATCGTCCTGGGTGAGCGCCTCTCCGGACGGCGTGGGAATCGCGAGCACCGTCCGCCGCGGAACCACATCGGCACCGGGGGTTTCACCGTCAGCCGCGCCTACGACGTCGTCAATCGCTTTTCCCCACACGTCCGGTTTCATGACCATGCCGGCCCCGCCGCCAAACGGAGTGTCGTCCACGGTCCGATGGACGTCGGTCGTCCACTCTCGAAGGTCATGGGACTGGACAGCGATCAATCCGCGTTCGCGCGCCTTGCCAACCAGCGAGAGGTCCAGCACGGAAAAAAATTCGGGAAACACCGAAATGATGTCGAATCGCATTAGCGTTCCTTGATCTCGCCAGTCTCTTCGGAAATCACGAGATCCTCGGTGGAGAACAGGCCTGGTGGAGCGTCGATGACCACACAGTTATCTTCGAGGTCCACCTCGATGACGATCTCCTTAACGAATGGAACACGCGTGATGATGCCATCCGGCTCACGAACCACGAGCAGGTCGTGGCCCGGTAGATAATCAAGATCTACCACGGTTCCCAGTTCATACCCCTCAGGGTCGAGAGCCTCGAGTCCCTTAAGCTCGTGTGGGAACCACGAATCGGTTTCATGCTCGTCTTCATCAGACTCAATCACAAGCTTCGTACCACGTAGCGACTCGGCGCCAGTGCGATCCGAATATTCCTCAAATCGCACGTACGTAGCGCCCTTGTACTCGCGGCGCGAGGCCACCGTTACAGGACCCATCTCGGCCGGATCGGTCTCCAACATCCTGCCAGGAACAAGACGCTGCTCGGGCGAATCCGTGCGAAGGTCAAGCTTGACCTCTCCCTTGAGCCCCTGCGCCCTGCCAATAATTGCCACTGTGAGTTGCACGCCGCTTCTCCCTTCCGAAGTGCTAAGGGTTCCTACAGATTATTTTGCATACAAAGCAAAGGACCCGCCAACTGGCGGGTCCTTCACGTGGTGTGTTTAGCGATCGGTTTCGATCACGTCGACGCGTACCGAGCCCTGCGTAGCGAGCGCGCTCATGACTGAGCGCAAGGCCTTGGCCGTACGGCCGTTACGGCCGATCACGCGCCCGAGATCCTCGGGGTTAACCCGGACCTCGAGCAACTCGCCGCGGCGATTGTTGCGCGACGACACTTCGACGTCATCCGGGTTATCCACGATTCCGCGAACGAGATGTTCCAAGGCTTCAGCTAACATCAGGCTTCCTCTGCTTCCTCGGCCGGGGCGTCGTCAGCCGGGGCTTCCTCTGCCGACTCCGCGGCCGCCGCCTCTGCCTCAGCCTTTTCGGCTGCTTCGGCTTCCTCGCGGGTCTTAGCCTTATCGGCACGGCGCTTTTCGGCGGCGTCCTGAACAGCTCGAACGGCTTCCTCGCGAGCCTTTTCCTTGTCAACAATCTCGGGCGTACGGAGAGTGGATTCACCCTCGAGACCCTTAGCTGCCTGCCAGTCGCCAGTGATCTTCAGCTGGGCGAGCACGGCCTCGGACGGCTGTGCACCAACCGAGATCCAGTACTGGGCGCGCTCAGAGTTGATGTCGATGACCGACGGATCGGTGTTCGGGTTGTAGTAACCGATTTCCTCGATCACACGGCCGTCGCGCTTCTTCTTCTGGTCGACAACGACAACACGGTAGTGCGGCTCACGGATCTTACCGAAGCGCTTCAAACGAATTCTGACTGCCACTTGAGTGGTCACTCCTATGTTCTAACTTTGTGGGCGCGGGACACTGCGTGGGAAATCATGCGCGTGAGCTTTGCCCGTCACTGAGGCGCCACCAAGATGAGAGGGGCTCGGCTTTGCCTAAGTACAGTGCTTAATCATGCCAGATATTCACAATAAATGGCAGTGAGATCGTCCAAAGTCGCGGTGGTAGTGGTCACGTGTTCCAACGCGGGTTGTTCAACGACGACGGTGGCGCGCCAGTCCTTCCTCATCCGTTGGCTTGCGATCGTTTCGTCGGGCCGAAAACGTTAATTCTCCTCGTCGAAGTGTGGTTAGGCTCCCCAAAATCGCCTATTAATTTCCGGCTACAGCAGGGACAATGAACGCATGTCTGACGAAACCCGCTCCGA
>JBHWRK010000040.1:0-3382 GCA_043426715.1 Trueperella sp.
TCGGTGGCCAAGCTCGTCGCCACCGGCGCGGACATGACCGACGTCTACCTCTCCTTCCAGGAGTATTTTGAAGCACTCGGCGAGGATCCACAGCGCTGGGGGAAGCCCGTCAGCGCCCTACTCGGCGCGCTCGAAGCGCAAATGCAACTTGGCGTGGGCGCGATCGGCGGCAAGGACTCGATGTCCGGCTCGTTCGAGGAGCTCGACGTGCCGCCTACCCTTGTCTCGTTCGCTGTGACGAACCAGAAGGTTGGCGACATCGTTGCCCCGCAGCTTGGCCCCGTCGGCTCGGTGGTAACCGTACTTGTTCCCGAATTGGGCGAAGGCTCGATCGAGGGGCTACCAACTGGAGAGTCGCTACTCGCGAATTTCGAAAAGGTTAACGAACTTCTACGCTCCGGCCGCGTGGTCGGCGCTTGGGCCATCGGTTATGGCGGCGTGCGCGAGGCGATCTTCAAGATGGGTATCGGCGAGCGTCGTGGCTTCTCATTTGATGACGACGCTATCTTCGACGTTCCTTATGGTTCGATCGTTCTTGCGTGGGCGGCTGACGAAGACTCCACCGATCTGGTTGGTGACTACCTCGGAAAGGTCGCCGAGGCTGAATTCAGCTTCCGTGGACAGACCGTGTGCGTTGAAGAACTGCGCGAAATCTACACCGGTGCACTCGACGAGATTTATCCGGCTGGTATCGAGCAGGTTGGCCTCGAAGCTGGTGGCATCAGTGGCGCTGATCTTGAAGCTCTCATTGATCCGGATGCCGTCAAGAAGGGGCGCGCGGCTGCGCTAGCCGAGGCTGCGAAGGTGACTCGCGGACCATCCTCGGCGAAGGTCCTCATTCCCGTGTTCCCGGGAACGAACTGTGAATATGACACGGCGAGGGCCGTTGAGCGCGCGGGCATGGATGCCGACATTTTTGTGATTCGCAACAGCGATGTGGACGATATCGAGCGTTCTATCGACGAGTTTGCGAAGGTGGTCGGAGCGGCGAATGCAATCGTGCTACCGGGTGGATTTTCTGGCGGCGATGAGCCAAACGCTTCATCGAAGTTCATGACGTCCTTCTTCCGTAATGCAGCAGTGTCGGACGCGGTGGGCGACCTCCTGGACAACCGCGGCGGCCTCATTCTTGGCATCAGCAACGGTTTCCAAGCGCTCATCAAGCTCGGGCTCGTGCCGTATGGAAAGATCACGGCGCCCACACCGGAATCGCCAACGCTCACTGTCAACCGCATCGGCCGGCACCAGTCACGCATCGCCCAAGTACGCGTGACGTCTACGCTCAGCCCGTGGCTCGCCGGCGTGAAGCCTGGCCAGGTATACAACGTGCCGATTTCACACGGCGAGGGGCGCTTTACAATGGGCAAGGCGGAAATTGCTGAGCTTGCTGTGAATGGTCAGTTTGCCACGCAGTACGTGGATCTGGTGGGTAAGCCGACGCTGGATACGCCGTTCAACCCGAACGGATCGTTACTGGCGTTGGAGGGAATGACCTCGCCGGACGGCCGGATTTTCGGCAAAATGGGCCACACGGAGCGTATTGGCGCGGGGCTTTACCGGAACGTGCCCGGGGAGTTCGACATGAAGTTGTTCGAGTCGGCGGCGACGTTCTTCGCTTAAAACCGCTCGATCACCGAGGATAGACGTTTGGGCCGTGACGGTTGTCGTGCGCAACAAGGGCAAAGTGTGGCGTTCGGAATGACGTACAGCTGTGCAGGATGTGGCCCGTTGCCGCGATGATCCTGGCGTGGGTCACGGTACGAGGCCCGCACGTCCATCGTGCACCCTTACCCGGACCCCAGCCCGGGCTCATCATCGTTCCTTGCGCCGAGGGCAAAGAAATTTATTGGCGCGCGAAATTGGCCCGAAGCTGGACGATGGAGTGACAAGATGATGTCATCTACTACCGTGTCCGGAGCCTTTCTAAACGCCGGACGAAGAGGTTCGAAGCCAAGGTGAGAACAATTTCCAACGCCGAAGTCGCCCACAGTCCTGATCCGACACTTTTGAGCGCCGACGAGGTGCTCGCTGCGCGAGAGACTGATTCAACGCGAGGACTGTCTGCCGCCGAGGCCCAGCGTCGTTACGACCAGCACGGTCCGAATGAACTTACCGGCAAGATACCGGTGCCCGCGTGGAAGAAATTCTTCAGGCAATTTCAAGATCCACTCGTCTATCTCCTGCTCGTCGCGATCGCCATTTCGATCGTTGCGTGGATTGCGGAGGGAGCCGGGGGTCTACCGATCGATGCGATCGTGATCGGGGTCATCGTCGTTGCCAATGCCATCATCGGGTTCGTGGAGGAAAATAAGGCGGAGGATGCAGTGGCAGCCCTCGCTGATATGACCGCCGCGCATTCCACCGTGCTCCGAGACGGTGAACTCAAAGACGTGCCTTCAACCGAGATCGTTCCTGGCGACATCCTGGTGCTCAACGAAGGAGATTCCGTGGGTGCGGACGCCCGCCTCATCTCCGCAACCTCGCTGCAAATTCTTGAGTCCTCACTGACCGGAGAATCGGAGGCCGTAACCAAACAGACCGAACCCCTTGCCGAAGCGGCTGGTATCGGCGACCGCACAAACATGGTGTATAAGGGCACCGCAGTTGTCACGGGTGTCGGACGCGCCATTGTCACCGGCACAGGCATGGACTCCGAGATGGGCAAAATTGCCACTATGCTCGACGAAACAAAGGACGAGCCCTCACCCCTCGACCAAGAAATTGCCCAGATTTCGAAGATGCTCGGCGGGCTTGTCATTGCGATCGCACTCCTCGTCATGGCGGCGCTGGCGATCATTAATGGCGTGCGAAATTTGAATGAAGCCGTCGACATTCTCCTTATGGGCGTCTCCCTCGCTGTCGCTGCCGTCCCCGAAGGCCTGCCCGCGATCCTCTCGCTCGTCCTAGCGATTGGCGTCCAACAACTCGCGGGACGCAATGCAGTGATGAAGAGTCTCCACTCGGTCGAGACTCTCGGGTCCACGTCGGTCATCTGTTCGGACAAGACCGGCACGCTCACCAAGAACGAGATGACGTTGCGTGAGATAGTCACACCGTCCGGCACAACGACATTCGCGGGAACGGGTTACGAGCCGATCGGTGAGGTGACCTCGAGTGACGACGAAGCTGCCGTCGAGGCTCGACGTGCGCTTGTCGCAGGCTCGCTCGCGAACAATGCGCAACTGTCAGATTCATCTGGTTCGTGGGAGATTACCGGTGACCCGACTGAAGCCGCATTCCTTGTGGCGGCTCCGAAGCTTGATGACACGAACAGGGTCGTTGATCGTTTCGAACGCCACGCAGAGGTTCCCTTTTCATCCGATCGCAAGATGATGAGTGTTCTTGCCGAAGGCGAAGGCGGAGCGTTCGTATTCTCCACATT
>JBHWRK010000041.1:0-7184 GCA_043426715.1 Trueperella sp.
GTTGTGTGGGCTGGCAAGAGACAATTTCTTGCCAGCCCACCGTCGTCATCTAGCAGAGTATTGATGCGCTCACTCGGCCGCTCGGGGTAGCCGATCAGGAGTTCACGTGGTCTTATCTAGCCACCGCCGCGCGGGTGGGGCATAATTTTTGGACATCCATTGGCCTATCCAACGAAATCAAAGGAGCTCCGATGCTCGCTCAGATGTTCGAGACGCTCGCATACCTCGTGGGATCGGTCCTGGCCGTTTCAATCATAATTTCTGCCGCTACCAAGATCGCTAGCCCATACCTCGAACGTTATGCGCGTGTGAACCTCAAAATGCTTGCCGCCGGATCGGCCCTTGGTTTCCTCACCTATTACACCATCGGAGTTCTAAGCCACGCGTCAATCACGCACACATCCCTATTCTTCACATCTGTCGGGGTTGGAGTGGGCGTCGAACGCGCATACTGGCTAGCCCGCAACTCTGGGCACGAAGGTACTCCCCCGGTTCCACCCACACCTTACGACTGGTAATCCGAACACAACCCACCGCATACAAAAGTCCGGCGAGGTCATCCCCGCCGGACTTTCACTTGGCTTTCGGTTTAGCCGAAGAGCTTCGAGAAGAAGGAGCCGCCTTCACCCTCATGGCCCTGGCAACGCTCCGCCTCCGGAATGCCGGCGAGTGCCTGCTCGATGTGCTGGCCGCAGCCAGTCCAAGTGGGCTTACCGCATTTGGAGCAAGTGATACGTGAACACATAGTTGTTACTTCCGTTCTTGGTTGGTGTTTCTAGTCTCAGACAATTATTGGACGATGACGGTGCGGGCACGATCGCCCAGCTCTGCCACCATGGTCATAAGGCCGCCCGTGTGGTTGGCTGCTTCGAAGCCTTCCTGCTGAAGAACACGGAGGGCCAGATAGGACCGCATACCAGACATGCAGTGAAGCGCGACGGCGCGGCCAGCTGCAGCTTCGCGGACCTCGTCGAGGCGGTCGCGCAATTCGGTGTGCGGAATATTGAGCGCGCCCGGGATGTGGCCACGATTGAATTCGCCAACCGAACGCACGTCCAGGATAAGCCGCTCTTCGCGCATCTGATCGAGGTCGTCGGTACTCCAAGTGGGCATCTTGCCATCGAGAACGTTCGCGGCCATCATTCCGGCCATGTTGACCGGATCCTTCGCGGAGCCGTATGGCGGTGAGTAGGCAAGGTCGAGGTCGATGAGATCGTAGACGGTCATGCCTGCCTTAATCGCGGTGGCCAGCACGTCGATACGCTTGTCCACGCCACCCTCGCCAGCAGCTTGCGCGCCGAGAACCTTGCCGTCATCACCGAAGTGAACCCGCATATGAATCATGGAGGCGCCCGGGAAATATCCGGCGTGGTTGAGCGGATGGAGGCTGATCGTGTGGTGGACGATGCCCTCAGTCTCGAGGGTGCGCTTATTCGCGCCGGTCATGGCGGCGGTTAACGCACCCACGCGAACGATGGACGTTCCGATTGTTTTGGGCACCGGGTGGCTCATGTCTCCCACGATCGCGTCGGCAACGAGGCGACCTGCACGGTTCGCAGGGCCCGCAAGCGCAACCGGCTTGCGCGCGCCGGTAACGAGGTCAACAGACGTTGCTGCGTCGCCCATCGACCACACGTTGCTGATGTTGGTGCGACCATATTCGTCGACGACGATCGCTCCGTTTTCGACCTCAACGCCCGCCTTTTCCCATCGCTCGGTTCGCGGGCGTACACCTGCGGACAGGAGAATAATCTCTGCCTCGACACGGGAGCCATCGGACAAAACTGCGATATCGGCGTCGTCACCCTCCTCAATCTCCACAACGGAGGTCGACGTGTGGACGTCGATGCCCATACGTCGAAGCTCGTCGGTCACGTAGAACGCGGTTTCATCGTCGAGCGGCGGCAGAACGTGGTCGGCGAATTCGACGATGGTGGTCTTGAGGCCACGCATGCGCAGCGCCTCTGCGGCCTCAAGACCGATGAAGCCAGCGCCGATGACGACGGCGGACTTGGCGGTGTTCGCCACCTCGTCGATGTTTAAGGCGTCGGCAACTGTGCGAAGTGTAGTAACGCGCTTGGAGTTGATGCCCGGAATGTCTGGGCGGAAGGCATCCGCGCCCGGGGAAAGAATGAGCTCGTCGTAGTCCAGTTCATACGAACCGTCCGGACCCTCGACAGTGACCTTCTTAGCATCAGGGTCGAGTTCGGTCACGGTGGAGTTCACGCGGGCATCAAGGTTGAGCGACTCCTTGAGCGACTCCGGGGTCTGGACGAGAAGAGCGGACTGATCGGTGATCTCGCCACTGACATAGTACGGGAGTCCACAGTTCGCGAACGAAACCTCAGGGCCTGCCTCGAGGACGATAATGTCTGCATCTTCCTGCAGGCGGCGAAGGCGAGCGGCCGCGCTCATTCCGCCGGCAACTCCACCGACCACAACAATTTTCATTGGGCATTCCTCCATTGCTATTAATACCCCCCGGGGTATAGAATAAAGCGTAACTCCGCGCAACACAAGCAGATTGGAGCACGGTGAAAATGGGAAAGAACACACCCAAGCTCGATAAAGATCAGCGGGCGGCCTTGAATCGATTGAAGCGTGCGCGCGGCCAGCTGAATGCCGTGATTGACAACTTCGAGAACGGGGGCGACTGCACGGATGTCATCCATCAGTTGTCTGCCGTGACCTCCGCCCTGAACAAAGCGGGATACACAATTATCGCGTCGGCTATGCGCAACTGCATGACATCCGAGAATCCAGAACACACACCCGAGCAGCTCGAGAAGGCATTCATCTCTCTCGCCTGATTTCGAGAATTCTTCCACTACCGGCCCGCTAACACGGGCCGGTTTTTAGCTTTCAAAAGCGAAGCCTTTCGTTATTCTGACCTGCACGGATGCTAAATTTCCCGAGATGCAGCAAGTCTGGGACCTTAGTCTATTTAACACGTGCCAAATAGCCTTAGGCTCGAAAAGCATGTTCAGCACATTGTGCTGCTCACCACCCCAATTGAGAGGTGAAAGTTATGACTCAAACACTCCCAGTGAAGAACGACGCCGGCCCCTCGCGCCGGACATTCCTCAAGTGGTCGGGTGTCGCTGCCGGAGTTGCCGGTCTCGCCGCGACCACCGCGGGCTTGGGCTCTCCGAGCCCTGCTAACGCCGCCACGGCCGAGGGCCTTGCTGATGCAGACCGCACCGTGTGGTCTGCCTGCACCGTCAACTGTGGTTCGCGATGCCCGCTTCGCCTTCAGGTCAAGGACGGCACTGTTGTGCGCGTACTGCCAGATAATACGGGCGATAACCAGCTCGGTTCACAGCAGGTTCGTGCATGTGTGCGCGGCCGCTCGATCCGCGAGCGCATCTACAATCCCGATCGTCTCAAGCGTCCACTTAAGCGTAAAGAAGGCACCAAGCGCGGTGACGAGCAGTGGGAAGAAATATCGTGGGATCAGGCGCTAACCGAGATCGCCGAGAAGATGGAAGACATCAAGGACCGGTTCGGCAACGAAGCATTCTATATCCAGTACGCCACTGGCACGCTTGGCGCTGTCATGTCTTGCTCCTGGCCCCCGAATGCGACCCCGCCCGCCCGACTTCTCAACGTTTACGGCGGCTACCTGGATCACTATTCCGATTACTCGACGTCCGCCATCACTCAGGCCTACCCCTACTTCTACGGTGGCTGGGTGAATTCAAATTCGCTCGATGACGTCCAGAACTCCAAACTTCAGGTCATGTTCGGAAACAATCCGCTCGAGACCCGCATGTCCGGAGGCGGCCATACGTTCGTCTCCCAGCAGATCAAGCGTGAACACGGCGTGCGAACCATCGTGATCGATCCGCGCTATTCGGAAACCTCTGTGGCGCTCGGCGATGAGTGGGTGGCGCTTCGCCCAGGTACTGATGCCGCGCTGATCGCGGGCATGATTCACGTGATGATCGAGGAAGATCTCCACGATCAGGAATTCCTCGATAAGTACTGCATTGGTTTCGATGAAGACCACATGCCAGAAGGCGCTCCAAAGAACTCGTCCTACCGTTCCTACATTGAAGGCAAGGGTCCGGACGGTGTTGAAAAGACGCCAGAGTGGGCTGCCGACATCACCGGCGTTAGTGCCGCGACGATTCGCCGCATTGCCCGCGAAATTGCAAACGCCAAGCCAGCCGCGATCACTCAGGGCTGGGGGCCGCAGCGCCACGCCAATGGCGAGAACACGGCGCGCTCAATCTTCCTACTCGCCTGTGTGACAGGTAACCCGGGCATCCCCGGTGGCGGAACGGGTGCACGCGAAGGTTCGTCTGGCCTCTCGATCGCAAATCCGTTCTATACGGAGCACATCAATCCGTCAGAGAAGATCATTTCGTGTTTCGGCTGGCTCGACGCCATCGAGTACGGTCCTGAGCTCAACACGTTCAACGCGGGAGTGGGAGTCAAGCCTGGCCCCGGCGTGCGCGATCTCAAGGTTCCGATTGACGACGACGGCAATCCAGAAAACACCAGCCTCGATGTACCAATTAAGGCGGTGTTCAACTATGCCGGTAATTCGGTCGTCAACCAGACGGGTGACAACAACGAGTCGGTCCGAATTCTTGAAGACGACTCCAAGTGCGAGCTGATCGTCACGTGCGACATCATGTACACCGTGTCGGCCCGCTACTCGGATTACATCCTCCCGGGAACAACGGCGGCTGAGGAATTCGACTTCCACAACGGCCAAAACGGTGGCCCCATGGCCTACGGCATTGTCTCCCAGCAGGCGATCGAGCCGATGTACGAGACGAAGTCGATTTTCGACATCTGCACTGAGCTTGCTGCCAAGCTGGGCGTGGAAGAGGAGTTCACCGGCGGGAAGTCTCGTGAAGACTGGCTACGCCAGACGATCGAAGAGTCGCGCGAGAATGATCCTGATCTGCCCACGTGGGACGAGTGGAAAGAAATGGGAATGTACCGCCGCAACGCTGGCTCGGTCGTAACCATGACGGACTTCCGCGAAGATCCCGAAGCCAACCCGCTCAATACGCCATCTGGCATGATCGAGATTTACTCCGATCGTCTCGCCAAACTGTCTG
Organism: Trueperella sp.; assembly: GCA_043426715.1. Lineage (GTDB taxonomy): Bacteria > Actinomycetota > Actinomycetes > Actinomycetales > Actinomycetaceae > Trueperella. The sequence continues at coordinate 5,076 of JBHWRK010000041.1, forward strand.
ACGCTTGGGAGTTTGGGGTTTTCCGTGACAATAAGGCAGGCGACGTGATCACTCCGTTGCCCGAGTTCACCGCCACTTGGGAAGGTGCACTTGAGGCTCGCGAAAACGAGAGCTACCCGTTGCAAGTGATCGGCCACCACTTTAAGGGCCGTACTCACTCGTCCTACGGCAACGTGAAGATGCTGAAGGAAGCACATACGCAAACCGCGTGGATAAACCCCATCGACGCCAAGGAACGAGACATCGCGAATGGCGACGCCGTGTACGTATTCAACGAGCGCGGAACCGTCCAGCTTCGCGCCTACGTCACCCCGAGAGTCATTCCCGGATCGGTCTCGATCCCGCAGGGCGCCTGGTACAAGCCTTTGCCGTCCACTGATTTCTCGATACCAGAAGGGGCGAACGCGGACCGGCCAGTCGACGTCGGCGGCTCCGTCAACAGCCTGACTTCACTACACCCAACCCCGCTGGCAAAGGGTCTGCCGAGCCACACTGTTCTTGCGCAGATCACGAAGGCGGACGACGAGACGCTGGATAATATCGAGCGCCGCTACTACACGCCCTACAATGCTGACGCTGCGGGCATGTCTGAGGAGAACTAATGACTGACACGTTGACTCAAGCGGGAGCAAATTACGGTTTCTTCTTCGATCAGGAAATCTGCACGGGTTGCAAGGCCTGCCAGATTGCCTGCAAGGATAAGCACGACCTTCCAATCGGCGTGAATTGGCGCCGTGTTGTGGAGTACTCGGGCGGAACGTGGCAGGAGAGCGGCAATGTTGTAACGCCGAATATCTTCTCCTACTACACGTCGATTGCCTGCAACCATTGTGAAGACGCGATCTGCATGACGGTCTGCCCGACGACGGCGATGAGCCGGCGTGAGGACGGCACCGTGTATGTAGATCCAGGCAAGTGCGTGGGATGTCGCTACTGCGAGTGGGCCTGCGCGTACGGTGCGCCGCAGTTTAACGCCGAGGTTGGCCAAATGACCAAGTGCGACCTCTGCTACGACTACCGCGAGCAGGGCCAGGATCCCGCCTGTGTAGAGGCCTGCCCCTCACGCGCACTCGGCTGGGGCCCGATTGACGATCTTCGAGCCGAGTATGGCACCGAAGACGGCACGGCGCCTTTGCCGGACCCATCGACCACCAAGCCACGGCTTGTCATCAACCCTCATCGCGACGCCCAACCGTGGGATTCGACCGCTGGCGCAATCGCGAATCCGAAGGAGATCTAAACATGAATTTGCATGAACTCCCGATGATTATCTTTACGGTCATCTCCCAGATGGCCGTGGGTATGTTCCTCGTGCTCGGCGTTATCGATCTATGGCTGAGCTCGAAGACTGACGACGCTACGGCCGACCGCCTCGTCGCCCCGATTGTGTACGTGATCGGGCCAGTCCTCGTGCTCGCGATGATCGCGTCCATGTTCCACATGAACGATGTGTCGAACACGCTGAACGTCATCCGCAACTGGGGCACCTCGTGGCTCTCCCGGGAGATCCTCGCTGTGGTCGGTTTCGCTGGCCTCGGCGCGGTCTACGCCATCATGCAGTGGTACCGGGCTGGGAGCCGGCGCCTGCGCCAGGTCGTGGCGCTTGCCGCAGCGGCAGTTGGCCTCTTCCTCGTGCTGTGCGAATCGATGATTTACGCATCCGTCGTCACTATTCCGGCATGGAACACGTGGATTGTTCCGTTCCAGTTCTTCATGACGACGATCATGCTGGGCTCGGCGGCAGTCGCAACCTCGCTCGCGGTGATGACAATGATCCGCCGGCGCTCTGAGCGCAAGGCTCAGTCCCCGGTTGAAGTTCCCGAGAAGACGCCCGTGGTGAATTCTGCTGACCCGAACGCGGGCCGCACGTGGAAGGACAAGCTCGGCTTTACGGAGAACGTGCGCGCGATCCATGCACACCCGACCACCGAAGAGTGGGCGTACTCGACCAAGATCATCCGCACCTCGGCAGTGGTGGGGGCGCTCGCGGCGGTGGCCATCCTGATCTCGTACGTGGTCCATGTCCAGAACCTCGCCATGGACGGCTCGGCGGCAGCTACTGCCGCGGTCGCTGTGTTCTCCGGTGGATTCTTCTGGACGCGCCACACC
>JBHWRK010000042.1:0-2701 GCA_043426715.1 Trueperella sp.
CGGCACGCGCGCCGATCTTTCTGGGTACTTTCCCCTTTTTGGACCGACCGAACTCGGCTCCTAGCCTAACCTGCCGAATCGGGTCCATTACCGATAGGCTGATCTCGTGCGCGAACGATTTATTAATCCGAATATCGTCAGCATAGAGGCGATGAACGCCTCTATCTCCCAATTGGCGAGCGAGGTGGACATCTCGCTTGAATTTTCGCCAGAGGCACTCCAAGAAGCGCAGGCGTCGCCACGCCACTTTCCTCATTTGGTCGATCGCACCGACCTGCCGTTTGTGACGATCGATCCAGAAGGTTCTCGCGATCTTGACCAAGCCGTTTACATTTCAGCACCCGAAAAAGCTACGGACAGCTCCGGCCCGACCGTCTACTACGCCATCGCAGCCGTGGGCCTATTTGTCCCGCCTGGCGGTGCGTTGGACGCTGAGGTGCGCCAACGAGCCACCACGATCTATCTGCCGGACCGGGCTATCCCGCTCCACCCCGAGGTACTTTCGGCGGATAAGGCGTCGCTACTACCAGGTGTGGTCCGGCCAGCGTACTTGTGGACGTTCGAGCTCGACGCTAGGGGAGAGGCCACCCGCGTCGGTCTCGAGCTCGCCCAAATTCGTTCACGTGCGCAGCTGACTTACGACCAGGTCCAGGCCGCCTATAACGAAGAGGCCTACCTCCCCGTCAATGTTCCCAGCGACTTGCCCGCCATGCTCGCCCGCGTCGGTAGACTTCGCGAGGCCCTTGAGGTGGAGCGTGGAGGCGTCTCACTCGACCTGCCCGAGCAGCGAGTCGAGCGAAACGACTTCGGTTTTCGACTCTCCTTCCGCCAACTCACCGATGTCGAAGGCTGGAACTCGCAACTGTCACTCATGACGGGCATGGAAGCAGCAAAAATCATGATGGACGCGAATGTCGGGATCCTACGAACATTGCCGCCTGCACGCGACAAGGATGTGGATAGGTTGCGCGCCGTTGCCTCAGGTCTGGGGGTGGAGTGGAAAATCGACAACGATTACCCGACCTTCGTGCGTTCCCTCAACCCGCGAGACCCTGCGGCTCTGGCGTTCATGCACGAAGCAGTCACGCTCTTTAGAGGAGCGGGATATCTGGCCCTGCCTACAGAGGGCACGTCGGAGGAAAATACAGGCGCTAACGCTGAAGATGCTCAATCAGCGTTACTGCACAACGCCATTGCCGCGCCCTACGCACACGTCACGGCTCCTCTACGGCGACTCGTGGACAGGTTTGGCCTCGAACTTAGCAGGTGTCTCGTGGCAGGCGAGGAGATCCCGAAGTGGGTTCTCGATGCGCTGCCGGAATTGCCAACGGCGATGGGTAACGGAACGCGTATGGCCAACACGCTTGAGAATCGTGCGATGGAAGCGGTCGAAGCCCTGATGCTGCGTGACAGGGAGGGTGAGGTCTTCGACGGCGTTGTCGTCGATCGGCTCAAGCCAAGCGGTGAGCCGATCGAGGGCGCGCCGCGCCTTGAACGCGGTGTCGTTTCGATTGCTGATCCCGCACTCGAAGCGGTCGTGAGCGCCAAACACATTCCGGTGGGAGAGCGCGTACGCGTTCGGCTTGTGTCGATCGATGATGACCTCAGCGCCCACTTCGAACTGGTGGATGAATGATCCGCATCGCGCAGATCTAATGGGAATTTTCCGCAGATCCTATGATGCTAGAGCTTGATGGCAAAGGCCAGCATGTGATGGGCATCGCGGACTCGGCGGGACACAGGCGCACAAGAGAGCCAGCTGTGCGCTGGCTCGATCAGTGGGAAAACTAGCGGTTAGACGCCCAGTCGTCCTCGTCCCAATCATCGGTTGCTGGAGGTATCTCGAAGGCATCTGGGTCGTATGCGTCCCAGCTTCCGTACTCGTCGTCAGACTCGTCTTTTTTCTCAGCCTTACCGGCAAGCTCTCTTTCGAGCGCTTCATAGTCGGTTTCCGGGCTGAAATACTTCAGATTACGTGCGACTTTACGCTGTTTGGCTCTTTGACGGCCGCGCCCCATCTTTGGCTCGACCCCCCTCAACTCGTCTCGGAGCAGGCACCTAGTGCGGCTCCACATTTTTCTCTTAATTGGTTCGTGCTCATACTTTACCCCGAAGAGGGCATAAATCTCCACGTGGCAGGTCAGCCAACTGGAAAGAGTCTCTACGATTTCAATCCCAAACGGTTAAAATTGGACATGATGTGACGACTACCGCAAAGCGATCAAGGTGTCGGGCAGTGAAATACACGCAACGCACTAACTGCCGAGGAGGGAAAGGTCAGGCGACAGCGAACGTAGGGGCACCTCGTCGTAACGATTCGGGCAGGCTAGCGATTGATCCACGACCAGCGCATACATACGGCTAGCACTATGCAGATGAGGCCACACAATATAGAGGGATTTCCACTTCGTATTCGGTAGCCGAAGCATGAGTATCCCGCGAGTACGAGGAAGATTAATGAATAAGGAACATGAGCTTATGACACCATCGGAGGTCGCGGCCCTTTTCCGCGTCAATCCGAAAACGGTGGCGCGTTGGTCCGATAGCGGCAAGTTGCCATCCGTGCGTACTCTTGGTGGACATCGTAGATTCCCGCGCAAGGACGTTCTTGAAACGTTGAAGAGATCGCACAGTCCTGGTCGCCAGTAAAGCGCTTGCTGAATTGGGGACAGTGGCGCGCGAACTACCCCTCAGAGACTCC
>JBHWRK010000043.1:0-5270 GCA_043426715.1 Trueperella sp.
GACAGGCTGCTTGAGTTCGAAGACCTCAGGCTGCTGAGCGGTATGCGGGTGCTCAGCTCCACGGTAGATCTTGAGCTTCTTCAGCTGCTTGCGTCCAAGAGTGTTCTTCGGGAGCATGCCGGCGACAGCCTTGTAGACGGCGCGCTCGGGGTTCTCCTCAAGAAGTTCAGCATAGGACGTGGCCTTCAGCCCACCCGGATAACCGGAGTGGCGGAATTCCATCTTCTGCTCGTGCTTCATGCCGGTCAATGCAACCTTGTCTGCGTTCACGATGATGACGTAGTCGCCACAATCCATGTTCGGCGTGAAGGTCGGCTTATGCTTCCCACGTAGCAGAGGGGCAACCTGGGCTGCCAAACGGCCAAGGACAACATCGGTGGCGTCGATCACGTACCACTTATGCTCGATGTCTCCAGCCTTCGGTGTAAAAGTGCGCACTTGCGTAGCCTTTTCTTCTAAAGTTGGCTAGCGGAATGGCTTAACCGCTATATGCCAATGGTCAAATCTCGATCGCTATGCCGTGACGAGTGGGAATAAGCATCAGGGCACAACGGTTTTCAAGTGTACTCACGGCTCATCGACGAGGTCAAAGGTCTGCCTGACTGTGTGGCGGGATTAACGACGACGATGTCCAGTCTCCGAGGTTGCAGAGCACCGGAGGCTGGGCGGTCCCGGACGTTGTCGGTCTCGACCAGGAGCACACGGATTACCTTACCCCTAACCTTCTTTCCGACTCCCGCCCGATCATCATTACCGCAGTGCTGGCATCTCGTGGTCTTGTTCATTTCCGCCATCTGTCCACGATCCGAAACACCTCGTCTGAGCACCTAAAGCCCTTTAGTATCGAAAGAACCCTTATCAATTGGAGGCTCGCGATGAGCACACACCCTTCAAAAGAAGCTAAGAAGAAGAACGGCCCACTAGACCGTTTTCTAGATTTTGTTGAATGGTCGGGTAACAAACTTCCTGACCCCATTGTTATTTTCTTCCTACTTGCCCTCAGCGTTCTCGTCTTGTCGGCTATTGCCGGCCTCGCCAACTGGACTGCGGTCCACCCCGGCACAGGCGAGACGCTGACCGCCGTTAACCTCCTGAGCACCGACGGAATGCGCACAGTTATCGGCGATTCGACCAAGAACTTCGGTGCCTTCCCGCCACTGGGCATGGTCTTGATCGTCATGCTCGGTATCGGCGTTGCGGAGCGCTCGGGTTGGTTTGAGGTTGCACTTCAGCGCGCCGCCACGTCTGCGCCGAAGGCGCTGATCATTCCGTCGATTGCTTTCATCGGTCTTCTTGGAAATATCGCGGGCGACGCTGCCCCGATCGTTCTTCCGCCACTGGCCGCCATGATCTTCCTGAAGATGGGTTGGCATCCGATCGCCGGTGTTGCGCTTGCATACGCGTCGGCGACGGGTGGCTTTGCCGCGAATCTCATGCTCGGCATGTCCGATGCGCTAGTGCAGGGTTTCACCCAGCCTGCTGCCGAGCTCATTGACACGACCATCGAAACGAACGTGGCGATGAACTGGTACTTCATCGCAGCGTCCGTGTTCGTTCTTCTTCCCATTCTCTGGGTTGTGACTTCTAAGATCACGATCCCGCGCCTTGGTACGTACCATTCATCTGAAGGCGACGACGTGGGCTCGGCCGAACTAGAGATTACGGATCAGCAGCTCAAGGCTAACCGCTGGGCGTTCATCTCGCTCCTCGTGTTGACCGTGCTCATCGTGGCGATCACGATTCCTGAAAACTCGTTCATGCGCAACGCTGAGACGGGATCGATTACCACAGCGTCCCCGTTAATAAATGGTGTTGGCTTAATTCTTGCGATCTTCTTCTTCGTGCCCGGTCTCGTCTACGGGATAATTGCCGGCACAATCAAGAAGTCCTCGGATGCTACGCGAATGATGACGGAGTCGATGGCCCAGATGGCCTCGTTTATCGTCATCGTGTTTTTCGCATCGCAGATGCTCGCCTACATCACCGCATCGAACATGGGCGCGATCCTCGCGATCCACGGTGCGAATTTCTTGTCTGGCCAGCACGGCGTGGTCTTGATCATCGGCATTATCCTCATTTCGGCCACGTTGAACATCTTCATCGGTTCGGCCTCGGCCAAGTGGGCAATCCTCGCTCCGATCTTTGTGCCAATGATGATGTTGCTTGATTATCATCCGGCATTCACACAGATGATCTACCGGATTGGTGATGGCATCACCAATCCGATCACCCCGATGTTCCCCTACTTCGCACTCGTCCTTGCTGTCGCTCAAAGATACGTCCGCAAGATCGGTATGGGAACATTTATCGCCACCCTCCTGCCGTACTCGATCGCAATCGGCATCGCATGGATGGTCATGATAATCGTCTGGTTCCTCATCGGAATCCCCGTGGGACCGGGCGGCCCAATCTTCCTCTAACACAAGTCCGGTGGCCTCAGAGCGGTACGTCCGCTCGTCGCCACCGGACTTTTTATGCCCACAATCGAGATGTTTCCCGGCAATTCGCGGGAACTGCCGGGAGGTCGCCTCCCAATTGTTCTACCATCAATAAACAACAGCAGAAAGGGACACCTCATGAGCGATACAACCAAGTACGTCGATGACATGATCACCTGGCGTCGCCACCTTCACATGCACCCGGAGGCGTCGTTCGAAGAGCATGAAACGGTAAAGTACCTGCGTAAGGTCCTCACTGAGCGCGCGCCGAGCGCTGAGTTGTCCAACCCCACGTCCACGTCACTGCTTGCGACATTTGATACTGGGCGTCCGGGTCCCACGATCGGCCTGCGCTCGGATATCGACGGGCTCGTCATGAAGGAAGATCGCCCAGATCTTGAGTTCGCCTCGAAAGTCGACAACCGCATGCACGGCTGCGGGCACGATGGCCACATGGCCGTCATTTTGTCTGCTATGGCATGGGTGCAGGACAATCTCGATGACATGAACGGCACCATCGTTGGAATTTTCCAGCACGCCGAGGAAACCCCTCCGGGCGGTGCGAAGGAAATGGTTGCCACCGGCCGATTCAATAACTTCGACTACATTTTTGGCTTCCACCTATGGTCCACCCTCCCGGTGGGCACGATCGACATCAAGGATGGTCCCGCCTCCGCTAATTCGGACCTGTGGACAATGACGTTTAAGGGCAAGGGTGCACACGCCTCCACGCCGGAGGATTCCATTTCTCCCACCATTGCAGCCGCGAACATGACGTCCCAGCTCATGAGTATTGCCGCAGTTCGGATCAGTGGGCTTGAGCCCGCCGTCGTGACAACTACGTACATGGAGGCCGGCAACGCCGATGCCCTCAACGTCATTCCTCCCGTCGCCACGATTGGTGGTGTGGTGCGAACACATGACGACACCGTGCAGGCCAAGGTCCGCGAGGTCATGGAAGATCTCGCTACAGCTGCCGAGCTAGCGAACCCCGGCATGGAGGTCGAACTAGATTACCTGGTGGGCTACCCAATGGTGTGGAACGATCCGCAGCGCACGGCAATCGTGCGCGAGCTTGCTGAAGAGCGCTACCCGAGCAAGATCATCTCTCATCCCCCGATGCTCGGCGGAGAAGACTTTGCCGAGTTCTCACGTGTTGCACCCGCGACTTACGTGTTCGTCGGCGCCGGCAATCCCGAGAAGGGCTTCGACGCGGGCCACCACAATCCACGCTTTGGTATCGATGAGGATTCGCTCGAGATCTCACTACAGCTCGCCATTGACGTGCTGAAGAACCGCGAGCGCCTGGCGGATCCGGCCTAGGAGCACGCAGGCGGACTGGCCCGCGCAATGCCCACTGCCGTCGTTTTAAAGTCCTGCCTGCGGAGGCATCGTGGCTGAGGACTCTTCCTGCTCGGTGTGGGCGAGGGCGACCTGACGGAGCACCTTGCAGGTGAGGTCCACAGCATCCGACTGTCTCGACTGAGCGGCGGCAATGCCCAGCACGAGTCTGCGCGTGCCTAGACCGGGGAGCACGCGCGCCTCCACTCCCTCCGGCATGTCGGATAGGCCCAGTTCCGGGATCACGGTGGTACCGAGCCCGGCGGCCACCATATGAAGGGCCACATCGTAGTCGCTGTATACGTACGTTGTAGACGGCTTGAATCCCCACAGCTCGGCAAGACGCCCTGTGGCGCGAAAGCCTGCTGTTTCTTGGTCCACGCCTAGCCACGTGGTATCGGCCAGTTCACGTGGATCCAGCGGAGTTGTCAGGCGAGAGGGAAACACGGTGTACCAGGGGTCCTGCAATAGCGGAAGGACCTTCACGCCCCTCAGCCCACGAGGAACTTCGGAATCAAATTCGAGCACGGCGATATCTGCTTTACCTCTGCGCAGTGCAGCAAGGGCTTGGTCGGAGTTCGCCTCGCGAATGTGTAGATCGATACCGGGCGCCTCCTCCGCCAAGAGCCCGAGGTTCGGTAGCACAAGTCCGCGGATGACCGTCTGGAACGCACACAGACGTACTGCTCCCGTTGGTTTATTCGCATATTCGAGTAGCTCACGCTGGGTGCGATCTAATTCACCTTCGATTCTCTCTGCCCCTGCGGTCACAATTTTCCCAGCTTCAGTTAAAACAGCTCCGGCCGGAGTTCGGGTGAGGAGCTCAGTGCCAGTTTCCTGCTCTAACTTGCGGATTTGCTGACTGACGGCAGAGGGCGACACGCGCAACACATCCGCCGCTGCCTGTATTCCACCTTCCCTAGAAACTGCCAAGAGAACTTCAAGACGTTGCACCGATATATCCATGAAGTAAAACTTAATCACAGGTACAGACAATTTCAATTGAAGTTAAACGCCCGGGCATCGAAGATGGAGGCATGAACGAAGCACTCTCCACGATCGCCATGAGCCTGGGTTGGGTTGGAGCGATCCTCTATCTCATCGCCTACTACCTCGTCTCGGTCGGCAAGCTTGCCGCCAACTCACTGCGCTACCAAGCATTGTGCATCCTGTCTGGCATCATGCTCATTGCCATGGCGACCTCCACCGGCGCGTGGCCGTCAGTGTTTTCCAACGTCATCTTCGTCGGCATTGGTATGTTCATTGTATTGGGCCCCGCCAAGCGCCCGTACCTCAAGCAACTTCTCACCCGCAAGACTCGGCGCACGACTCCAACCGTTCCAGTCGCAGATGACGCCCAGATTTCGTTCACCGAGGCGGACAGGCCGGCCATGGCCACCCAGCAGGCAACATCGATCGCAGCTTAGCGGTCAAACTCAGGTATTCGAGTTTACGTCGCGACCGGACGAATTTTCGCGACATCAAAACAGG
>JBHWRK010000044.1:0-4117 GCA_043426715.1 Trueperella sp.
ACCTGAGTTCCACACTGACGTCGTGAACCGTAAATCTTCGGCAATCGCCTGCGGATCCATTCCAAGGGTGTTGCCAGCGAGTGCGCCAGAACCATACGGGCTCTCAGACAGTCGTGAGTCGAGGTCCACCAATCGATCGACGTCGCGAATCATCGGCCAAACGTGTGCCAGAAGGTGGTGAGCCACCAGTACGGGCTGAGCGTGCTGGAGGTGCGTGCGCCCGGGCATAATGGACTCCCCGGCGCGTTCGGCTTGGGAAACAAGGGCGTCGACAACATCAAGCAACTTGCCACCGATGACGCGCGACTGATCGCGCAAATACATGCGAATGAGTGTGGCAATTTGGTCGTTCCGGGAACGGCCTGCGCGGATTTTGCCACCCAGCGTCGTCCCGGCGCGTTCAAGTAGTCCGCGCTCAAGCGCGGTATGAACGTCCTCGTCGTCAGGCCGCGGCGTAAAGTCACCAGACAACACGTCGTCGTCAAGTTGCCGAAGTGCATCGAGCATGGCCGCGAGTTCGTCGTCGTCAAGCAGCCCCGCGGCGCTCAAAGCGCGTGCGTGTGCTCGCGAGCCTGCGATATCATATCGCGCCAGCCGCCAGTCAAAATGCGTCGATCGAGATAGTTCCGTTAGCGCGTCGGCGGGCTCGCCGGAAAAGCGACCGCCCCAAAGTGCGACATGTTCCATTCTTCGATTGTGCCAAAATATTGTGCGTCACGGAAAATGCGTTCACTTATAAGTCGTCAGACACGTAGACTTCAGGATGAACTACGAGGGAGTAAACATGAGGGTACTGGTCGCAGGCGGAGCGGGATACATAGGCTCCCACACCGTCGTTGAACTCGTGGAAGCGGGCCACGAGCCGATCATTGTCGATAACTTTTCAAACTCGAAGGTAACGGTGATCGACCGTCTTGAGGAAATCACGGAGACTTCGATCCAGTGGTACAGGGCGGACCTTACTGATCAGGACACGACACGCAAGATTTTTGAACAGACCCAGCCGGAGGCGGTCATCCACTTTGCGGGCTACAAGGCCGTGGGCGAATCGGTAGAAAAGCCGCTCGATTACTACGAAAACAACTTCAACACGACCTTCTCCATTGCCCGCGCAATGATCGCATCGGGTTGCAAGAATATCGTCTTCTCCTCGTCGGCGACTGTGTACGGCGACGCAGAACTACCACTCACCGAAGACGAGCCGCACCTGGATTCCCTCTCCCCCTACGGCTATACCAAGGTGGCAGGCGAGAGGATCCTTACTGACCTCGCCAATGCGCACGGCTTCACACTCGGCCTGTTGCGCTACTTCAACCCAGTGGGGGCCCACAAATCTGGCCGCATTGGCGAAAATCCGCTTGGCCGCCCGAACAACCTCATGCCAGCCGTGGCCAAGGTAGCCGCCGGACGTCAAGACAAACTGCTCATCTTTGGCAGTGACTACCCTACTCGTGATGGCTCTGCGATCCGCGACTACTTGCACGTGACGGACCTCGCGAAGGCGCACGTCATCGCTCTTGAAAAACTTGCAACCAACGACTGGAACGTGAAGATCTGGAACCTCGGCACTGGAACGGGAACGTCGGTGTTCGAACTAGTTAGCGCCTTCGAAAAGGCTTGCGGATTCGAACTACCCAAGGAAATTGCACCGCGCAGGGCCGGCGACCGCGCCGAAGTGTACGCCACGCCCACTCGCGCTCGTGAGGAGCTCGGCTGGACGACCGAACTCACGATAGACGACATGTGTAACGACACGTGGCGCTGGCAACAGGCCAATCCCGACGGCTATCCTGACGGCGAAGCGAACTCGACGCCCTGGGCGGTCTGACGACGCCGTAGAGAAAGGGACAACGGAGGGGTTGAGCTCAGCGCGCCGGTCAGTCGTCCCTGTTCTAGGCACGAAACACATGTCCTCCAAGTCATGCAAGAGGGCTACAATTCCCCCATGCACGAACTTTTTGGACGATCATTTCTCAAGGAAGCGGACTTCACTCCCACAGAGTGGGAAAGCCTCATCGATCTGGCTGCTGACCTCAAGCAGGCACGTGCTGAAGGGCGCGAAGTCCAGTATCTTTCGGGGAAAACCATCGCGCTCATTTTCGAGAAGACGTCCACACGAACCCGTACCGCATTCGAGGTTGCCGCCTATCACCAGGGCGCCCATGTAACCATGCTGGACGGATCGACGTCGCAGATCGGGCACAAAGAATCATACGCAGACACGGCTGCCGTGCTCGGACGATTTTATGATGCAATCCAGTTCCGCGGAACAGCTCAAGAGGGCGTGGAGACCTTAGCGCAGTGGGCCGGAGTGCCTGTGTACAACGGTCTCACCGATAAGTGGCATCCCACCCAGATGCTCGCCGATGCCCTGACGATCAAAGAGCGGGTGGATAAGCCGTTCTCCGAAGTGACTCATGTTTACACGGGCGATGCTCGTTTTAATGTCGGCCGATCGGTTCTCGTCTCATCCGCAATGTTGGGCATGGATGTGCGAATCGTGGCGCCAGAAGCCTACCAGCCGGACGCTGAGGCACGTGAGATTGCGGAGAGGTTTGCGGCCGACACCGGTGCACGCATCACCATCACCGATAATCTCTCTGCAGTGGACGGTGCGGACGTTGTGTCCACCGACGTGTGGGTATCGATGGGCGAACAGAAGGACGTCTGGAACGAACGTGTTCAAACTCTTCGGCCCTACCAGGTTAATGCGGAGTTCATGAGTGCGACCGGAAATGACGACGCGATCTTCATGCACTGCCTCCCTGCGTTCCATGATCTCAACACGATTGTTGGCCGCGACGTCTACGAGGCAACGGGCATGGACGCGCTCGAGGTGACTGACGAGGTGTTCCGCTCCCCAACATCCGTCGTGTTCGAGCAGGCTGAAAACCGGATGCACACGATCAAGGCTGTCATGGTCGCCACACTGAGCAAGGCCCTATAAGGTGGCGGCACGCTTCCTCGACAGGAATCCACTCACACGGCTAACTCTGCCGATCTACCTTCCTGCGCTGATTTTCTCAATCGGTGGTGGGGCGGTCATGCCCGTACTTGCACTCGCTGCTCTTGCGGTGGGATACGACGAAGCCGGATCGTCCGCCGCGGTGGGAATTTTCGGTTTCATCGCGATCGTGATGTCCCCTGTCATCGGCGCAATCATCTCTCGCATTGGCGACCGCTCGGCTCTAATTACCGGTTCCATTATCGCGTTTGGAGCGTTGGGCGGTTTTCTATGGACACTTCAGTTTCCTGGAACGACGGCGGCGCGTTTGGTGTTCGTGATGTCGATCGTGGCTCTATCAATAGGTGCAAACACGTGGTCTCTTGCACGGCAGGCGTATCTTGCCGAGTCTGTACCAGCCACATGGCGTGCCCGCGGGCTGGCAACGCTCGGGGGCATGATCCGGATTGGCCAGCTCATCGGCCCACTGTTCGCAACTGCCCTCCTGGCTGTTTGGGCGCTTCAATCCGTGTTCATTTTGAACGTGGTTCTTGTGGCGATTGCACTTGCGCTGATCGTTGCCTATGTCTTGCCTCAGCCCCAGATGGCGCCTGACGGTGTCCGAGCACCACGAGCATCCGAATCCCGACCGCTAAGCGAGTCAGACAAACGCGCTGGCGAGGTGGAACATCGCTCCAAACTATCCACCTTTATTTTGGGAGTTGGCGTCAATTGCTTGAACGTCATGAGAGCGAATCGAAACGTCATTGTGCCGCTGTGGGGCACGTTCTTGGGGTACGATCCAACGTTCGTCACGGCTACATTCGCCGTGACAGCACTATTCGACACGATGATGTTCATCGTGTCTGGATCAGTCATGGATCGGCGCGGACGCCATTGGGCGCTGGTACCCTCGCTCGTGTTTATGCCGATCGGTATCGCCGTCATGATTCTTTTTACCTCCAAGGTGGGCTTTATTGTGGGAGCCGCAATTCTCGGATTCGGCAATGGATTCGGCGCCGGGATTGTCATGACGATGGGAGCGGACCTGTCGCCTGCCAAGAACCGCGCAAGCTTCCTTGGAATCTGGCAGTCCATCGTGGCCATTGGAACAGCAGCGGGACCGTTCGTAATTTCGGGCATGACAACCCTGGTCAATCTCAAAGCGGGTCT
>JBHWRK010000045.1:0-3112 GCA_043426715.1 Trueperella sp.
CAGTCGACGAAGCCTACGCTCAGATGCACGAGTTCAAGACAATGGATAAGGTGACGGCCACGCTGAATCCGCTCACCGGTCCCGTCTACGTCGAAGGCGCAGAGCCCGGCGACGTGCTCGCAGTCAAGATTCACAGCATCGAGTTTCCGTCTGAGACCGGTTGGTCCGTCTACCTACCCGGCGCCGGCGCACTTGCCGAGCCGATGGGCGAAGAGATGTACACGCGCAAGATCAAGGTGGCGGACGGCAAGGTCCAGGTGACCGATGACATCGCCGTTCCGATGAGGCCCATGATCGGTTGTATCGGTGTGGCTGCAGCGGACGTCACGATGTCTACCGTTATGCCCTCCTACCCCACCGGAGGCAACATGGACCTGACCGATGCCGCTCCGGGATCCACGGTGTACCTCCCGGTCCAGGTCGAGGGCGCGCTACTGTACATCGGTGACTTGCATGCCGTCATGTCTCGTGGCGAGTCCTCGTTCGTGGCGATCGAAGCCGCCGGCGAGGCCACCGTCTCTGTGGACCTCATCAAGGCTCCTGCCGAGGATGATTCGCTATCACGCCTGCGCGCACCGCGCGTTGAGACCGAAGACGAGATCGTCGCGGTCGGCCTTGGCGATCCGGTCCAGAATTCGATCCAGATGGCCTACGAGTCGCTCTTCGACGTGCTCACCACCGATAAGGGCCTGAGCAACGAGGACGCGTACACGCTCATGTCAGCCGTGGCTCACACCGAGCTCGGGGGCCCAACCGGCTCCAAGGATCCGGACCCGCTCCATCCCTTCCGAGCGATCGGCGCCGTGACGCTGGCTCGTATCGAGAAGGAACATCTCAGCTAAATCTGAGTATAAATTGACGACGACGGGGCGCGGCTTGCGAAGGTTGCGCCCCGTCGTCGTCTCTACACGTCGGTGACAACTCCTGTGGTGCGGTGAGCTAGAGCCTCACAGGAATCGATAAGAGGGCCACTTCGGCATGGTCGCGCTCGTCCGAAGAATCGTGGCCCTGAGCGCCGAATTGATCCGACTAGGCCATGGGCCTCAATGTGCATCATCGACACAACGAAGGCGGTCCCGCTACTCGCGGTCCCCTGCCGTTGTTTATTACGGACACGTTCGGGCTGTAAACGCAGACCACATGCTCTCCTGCGCAAGGAGTCGCAGGAGAGCCAACGCTGCCGAATGCCAAGCGCTCGGGATTGAGACACCGATATCGGCTGGTGGTATGAGAGAAAATCTTCTTGCACCAGATCCCATCCTTCTTCCCGACGATCCTGCGGCAGGCAAAGACCCACTTGCTGCTGACACCTTGTTCGCGCACCCAGATAGCCCGGCGGTGTGGGCGAACCGCGCCGTGCAGGCCATTAATAGCGCACAGACAGACGACGAGAAGGTGAGCGCGTATGCTCTTGCCCGCACGGGCTATCACAGGTCGCTCGATCGACTGCGTGCCAACGGATGGCGAGGGGCAGGGCCTGTCCCTTATTCCCACGAGCCAAACCAGCCCGTGCTTCTCGCGATTGCATCGCTAGCACGCGCAGCACAGCTCATCGGCGAAACAGGCGAGTACGAGCGTTGCCGAACGATGATCGAAGAGGCCGATCCGACCGTCGTCGACGAACTTATATAAGTCAAAAGCGGCCGAAACTTAGTCGGCCGACATGAAAGGGCGCCCATATGTCATGGGCGCCCTTTCATACATGAGTTAGGGGGTCATGTGAGGCCTAGCGACCCTAACCTCCGGGCTCTAAGCAAGCGCTTCGGCAAGGGCCGAAAGCGAGTTCTCGAGATGATCTTCGCCGAAATTCTCCTTGCCCATCGCTTGAATTTCTGGATCGTCGATCTCGGACATGTCGTAGGTCAGTGTGACGATAGTAGAATCATTAGATTCTGGCTTGAGCTCCCACAGCCACTTCGCACCGACTTCAACATCTTCCGTGGTGTTACGCAGATTCTTCCAGCCGATGCGGCGACCTTCCTCGATTGCGAACACCTCGTTCTCGGTCTGGTAATCGCCCATGCCCTCCGCATACATGTTCATGACGAAGGTATCGCCCACTTCCTTGAGACGATCACCCTGGTCAACGGAGCGTACACTTCCCGAACTATCCGTTTCTGGATGACGGTGCGGATTGGATAGCAGATCGTAGATGTCTGCTGCGGGCGCTGGGATCTGACGTGAAACTGAAACTTTAATAGTCATGTCATCAGCGTATGGGGCAGGATGACACAGTGAAAGGGATCACGCTTAGCGCGATATGCTAGGAGTTTGGCTTTATCAGCGGATGTTCCATGTGAGCGTGTGGAAAGACCGAAAAGGCCCAGATCGAAATCTGGGCCTTTTCTCTTAGTGGCGGGGGCAGGATTTGAACCTACGACCTCCGGGTTATGAGCCCGGCGAGCTACCGAACTGCTCCACCCCGCGTCGGTATCTACAACCATAGAGTTTGTTGCAAGATTTTTCAAGAAATTTCGTGGTGCGCTTTCTCACCATTAACCCTGCCCTGACCTCTAGAGTAGATCACAGACAGATGTGAGGCATTTTGCTATGCTAAACGGTGGCCTTATCTAGAGAAATGGTTGATTTGAACGCACTTTCGCACTTAGCGTCTCTTCTGCCCCAGAAGCAAGACCTAGAAGAAGTTAAAAAATATTGGAAAGGTGACCTCCTCGCAGGAATCACCACCGGAATTGTTGCGCTCCCCCTCGCACTCGCATTCGGCGCCGCGTCCGGAGTTGGTGCGGCGGCGGGAATTATTACCGCAATCGTCGCGGGCATCGTGGCCGCGATCTTTGGTGGTTCGCGCTTCCAAATTTCCGGTCCGACGGGCGCGATGGTTGTTATCCTCGCGCCTCTCGTTGCCACTCACGGAATGATTGCCGTTCCACTGCTGTCAATTATGGCCGGCTTCCTGCTGCTCGGTGGCGCGTTCCTCGGTCTTGGACGAATCATCTCGCTGATCCCATGGCCGGTGATCGAAGGCTTTACTTTGGGCATCGCCCTCATCCTTTTCCTCCAGCAAGTCCCCAACGCGCTTGGCGTGGAAGCTGAAACGGGAGGCAACACGCTGGTTAGCGGCGTCAAGGCCGCCATTAATGCGCCGTAGTAG
>JBHWRK010000046.1:0-14271 GCA_043426715.1 Trueperella sp.
GTCAAGGCGCTTTTGTCCGCTCGTCCGCGTTTTGGTCGACAAGTCGGAGCCTGCCTGCGGAAATTTTGCCACCAACTTCTTTAACAAAAGCGAGTGGAACCACCATAATCACACGCACGATTACCCACATCGCCCACATGATTCCAGGCCGCTACCAGTGTTTGAGACCCGCCCAACTTGAATGGACCTGCCAGAATCTTCGCGGATTCAGCGAACCGAATTCACCAAGTGGGCGGACGCGGGCGCGTCGGTCCACGAGTCTCCGCCGAGCTCCCCGGGAAGCCCAGCGTTCTCGGGGACGAACACCGGCTCGAGGTAGCGCGCTTCCACGCCGTCCTCGCTAATGATGCTCACGTACCCGTACCGTTTAATGGCCGCGCGCTGGTGTTCGTAGTCCTTGAGCGCGGCGATCACCCAGCCGGACAGGGAGAGCACACTGACCAAATTCAAGATCGTGATGGTAAACATGGCCAAATCCATGAGCACCCATACGAACGGCAGCGCGAGCACGGCACCGAAAAACGAGAAGATGACCATGAATGCGCGACCCACCATGTGCACCGCCGTGTTGTCGCGAAGGAAAACGAGATTTGCCTCGCCGTACGCGTAAGCACCGAGGATTGAGGAGAAGCCGAAGAAGAAGATCATGATCGCCACGGGCCAGGCCATCCAAGAACCGAGCGTGTCCGTGATCGCTTGGGTGGTGAGGTAGCCGGAGGCATCAGGCGTGGTAGTCAGGTCGAGGACGCCCGATGTGAGGATGATGAATCCCGTGGCAGACGAAACGAGCATCGTGTCGACGAATACGCCAAACGACTGGATCAGTCCCTGCTGGACCGGATGTGCGACCGTCGCAGTTGCGGCGGCGTTGGGGTTTGTGCCCATGCCAGCCTCGTTCGAGAACAGGCCGCGGCGCATGCCGTTGATGAGTGCGGCAACCACTCCTCCGGCCGTTCCAGCGACCGTCTGGCGCAGCCCGACGGCGGAGAGAAAAACGTCGGAGAAGAATGTGGGCAGTGCCTGGACGTTCACGACGATGACGGCGAGCGCGGTAACGAGGTATACGAGGGCCATCGCGGGGGCAATGATTTCCGTTGCCCGGGCAACGCCGCGGACGCCACCGAAAACGACGACGGCGGTCAGGCCAGCCACGATGAGTCCGGTAACCCACGGCTCAACTCCTTGGGAATTGGCGAGCACGCCGGCGATCGTGTTCGACTGAACCATCGGCATCGCTACAGTCATGGAGAACACCATCGAGACCGCGAATGCGGTCGCGAGCGGGCGCGACTTCAGGCCGCGCAAGATATAGGTGGCGGGACCGCCGCGAAACGTGCCATCCGGGTGGCGCCTCTTAAATAGCTGCGCGAGTGTTGCTTCGGCGAATGCAGTGGACATGCCTAATAGCGCAACCATCCACATCCAAAACAGGGCGCCCGGTCCGCCGAGAATAATCGCGAGAGCCACGCCCGTGATATTTCCAATGCCGATGCGCGTGGCCATGCCGATGGCGAAAGCTTGAAAAGACGAGATGCCTCCGTGCGCGCCCTGGCGCGAATTCAGCACATATCGCGCCATGTGCACGAAGTGGCGGAACTGAAGGCCCTTCGATCGAAGCGTCAAGTAGATACCCGTTCCTGTGAGCACCGCCAACATGATCCACGTGTACAGCCAGTCGCTCATTCCTGCCAACGTGCCGGTGAGTGGTCCTGTGATCAAGTCAAGCCATTGCTGAATCTGTTCCATAAGAAGGTCCTTTCACGTCGAGTTCGCACGGAATCGGGAACGCTGACCATTTGCCAGATCCATATTCGCGCGGGCGACGACTAGCATCCACACATGTGCATGTCAGTTAGTATTCGCGCGATAGTGTGCCATAAGGCCCGAAAAAGTGACGTATGTGCCACCACCTGGAATTTGCCCCACGGCAGTTGGGCTGACCAACCTGATAGGGGCTTTGCGCCAGTGTTCACCCTGCCGTAATCTAGGCCTAAGAGTCGGATTACGCCTCGTTCACTCAGCGCGGTGCCGGTTCCATTCCATTACACACTTAAGTTCAGGCGGAGGCACGAGCCCCATGGTTAGTTTGCTGGGCCGTTTCAGCGGCACGCACGAAGTACAAGAGCTTCTCAACGAACAAGCATCACATCTTGTTCGATCAGCAAAAGCCCTAGCGGAGATGGTCAGCGCGGATTCCAAGACCCGCGAGGAACTCAACATTAAGCTTCACGAGATTGAAAACGAGGCCGATACAGCGTCCCACAAGGTCCTCCACGAAGTCGGCACTCGATTCGTACTTCCCTATGACCGTGGCGATCTCATCCACCTCACCGGCAAGATCGACGACTGTGTGGACTCAATCGACGAGGCTGGAGACAACCTGGTGCTCTACCGCATCGGCGAAGTTCCGGAGAAGATCCACGAGATGACGGACATTATCGTCCAGTGTGCTGAGCACTCCGTCGTCGCTATAAAGAAGCTAAAAAAGATTGAACCATCGATCCGCACCGAGTGGCTCGAGATCAACAATCTCGAAAACCGTGCCGACGGACTCTACCGCGAACTCATTCAAGATCTGTTCGAAGGGGACTCCACCCCGAAGGAGCTCCTATCGCGCAAGATTGCCCTCGATCGATTCGAAAAGGCGGTTGACAGGTTCGAGGAGCTCGCCGCCGCGATTGAGCTTCTCACGCTAAAGGAGTCCTGATTTCATGGACCCGATCCTGACGATGGTCATTATCACCGTCGTGATCGCCCTCGTCTTCGACTACACGAATGGGTTTCACGACGCAGCCAACGCCATCGCAACCTCGGTGGCAACCCGCGCGCTGACTCCGCGCATCGCTCTTCTCATGGCTGCGGTCATGAACTTCATTGGAGCCCTGCTCGGCACGGGCGTGGCAGAGACGATCGGCTCCGGCATTGTTGAGATCTCATCTAGTGATGGGATGAACGGCCTCATCGTTGTGCTTGCTGGCTTGCTCGGCGCCGTGGCTTGGAACCTCATCACCTGGTGGTTTGGTCTCCCATCGTCGTCATCGCATGCCCTTATCGGAGGTCTCGCAGGCGCCGGCGTTGCTGCCGCATTCACAATTCATTGGAACGTGATTGGCTCGAAGGTCATTCTGCCAATGTTCATTTCGCCGATCGTGGGCTTCTCGCTGTCCTACGGGCTCATGAAACTCCTCCTGCGGATGTTCAAGAATGCGCCATACAAGCGGACAATGAAGCGTTTCCGCATCGCCCAGACGATTTCTGCTGCCGCGATGGCTCTCGGCCATGGCCTGCAGGACGCCCAGAAGACGATGGGCGTGATCGTCATCGCGCTCGTTGCAGGTGGCTATCACCAGGGCACGTCGATCCCACTGTGGGTGAAGCTCGCTGCCGCTGCTGCCATTTCGATGGGTACCTACGCGGGCGGTTGGCGCATCATGAAGACCCTCGGCACGAAGATCGCTGACTTGAACCCGGCTCAAGGATTTGCCGCCGAGACCGTTGCCGCGGGCGTTTTGTACACCACGGCGTTCCTCTTCTCGGCTCCGATTTCCACGACGCACACGATCACCTCGGCCGTCATGGGCGTAGGTGCCACACAACGCCGTTCCGCGGTCCGTTGGGGCACCGCCGGCAACATCGTGGGCGCCTGGTTCATTACGTTCCCGGCTGCCGGTTCGATCGCTGCGCTGTTCGCCCTCCTTTTCTCGATGTTCGTTTAACGACGGCGCTTGATGGTCTACCTGAAGCCCCTGCCACGTATCGTGGCAGGGGCCTTCCGCTCCGTCCAGCGGCCACAACGATGCCGTGGGAGGCAAAGGTCTGCCCGTGAACGCTATGCGAAGACGCGCCACTCACCCACTGAACGTGGGGAGCGCACCACAAGAATCATCCTGCGTGCGACTCACCCGAATCGGCCGGAGACGTAGTCCTCGGTTTCCTTATGCGTGGGATTAGAAAAGATCTTTTCGGTATCGTCAAATTCGATGAGGTGGCCGGGCTTACCAGTTCCCTCGATGTTGAAGAAGCCAGTCTTTTCAGAAACGCGCGCAGCCTGTTGCATGTTGTGCGTAACAATGACGATCGTGTAGTCCTTACGCAATTCCTGCATGAGATCCTCGATCGCCAACGTCGAAATGGGGTCAAGCGCTGAACACGGCTCATCCATGAGCAACACCTCGGGCTTCACAGCAATCGCTCGGGCAATGCACAGCCGTTGCTGCTGGCCACCGGAAAGCGAGGAACCCGGACGTTCCAGGCGGTCCTTGACTTCTTCCCACAGATTTGCGCCTCGCAACGACTCTTCGATGATCTGCTCACCCTCGGATTTGGAGAGGTCGCGATTGTTGAGCTTCATGCCGGCAAGCACGTTGTCGGCAATCGACATCGTGGGGAACGGATTAGCGCGTTGGAACACCATGCCCACATGCTGACGAACCTGCACGGGATCCACGCCATCGGCATAGATGTCTTGGCTATCGATGATCACGCTCCCATTAACGTGAGCGCCGAGAATCACCTCGTGCATACGATTTAACGACCGTAAGAACGTCGACTTTCCACAACCCGACGGACCGATCAAGGCCGTGATCGACCGCGGTGCAATATCGACCGTTACGTTTTCGACGGCGAGAAAATCCCCGTAGTAAATGTTGAGATCCTCGACCTTAATGCCTTCGGACATAGCCATCCTTTCCTCGGTTTCCGCCAGAGTGCTCACGCTGTGAGGCTGCCACGTCGCTGACCGTAGCCGCTGCGCACACGTTGTCTAATGTGTGAGCCACTGACACCCTCTCCTTATTTTTCGCCTTTAGGTGTGAATCGCTTGGCCACCCAACGTGCCAGCAGGTTCAGGAGAAGGACGATGAAGATGAGCAGGAGCGCACCCGCCCATGCCTCAGCGGCATGCCCGGACTTGTACTGGTTGTAGACGTACACGGGAAGCGTGTACATCTGGTTCTGGAAAATGTTGTAGTTATAAAAATCCGTCGAGCCAGCCGTGATCATGAGCGGGGCCGACTCGCCGATGATGCGCGCGGTCGCAATGAACACGCCCGAGATAATGCCCGACACCGCAGTGCGGAGCACCACCCGGATAATCGTGCCCGCCTTCGTCACTCCCAGCGCATACGACGCCTCACGTAGCTCATTCGGTACCAGCCTCAGCATCTCTTCGGTGTTCCTCACGACGATCGGGGTCATGAGCACGACGAGCGCAATCGCACCCCCAAAACCGTTCTTGAATTGTGCCTGCCCGAACAGTGCTTGGTTAATCATCGGAATCATCGCCGCCGCAAACAGACCGGCAACAATGGACGGAATACCCGTCATGATGTCCACCATGAACGTAATGACTTTCGCCAGCGTTCCCTTGCCGTACTCGACGAGGTAGACGGCTGTGAGAATTCCCAGCGGCACGGCAATGATCGCGGCCATTGCCGTGATGAGTAATGTGCCAACGACGGCGTGCCCTGCGCCCGTCACCGTGTCCGGGTTGGACTGGCCGAAGGTCGTCGTCGTCAAAAATCCACCGGCCGTTATGCGACTCCAACCCTGGACGAGAACCGTCCACAACAACGACACAAGTGGAATGACGGCCGCAATGAATGTGCCGGTTATGACGGAAGTCAGGAGACGATCCGTGCCGTAGCGGCGGCCCTCCACGCCAAAGCCGAAGCCGATGACGAGCGCGAAGTAGATCGAGAAGAATGCGAGCACACCGCCCACACCCGAATCAGCCAGCCGCGAGACACCAAAACCAAGGATTAGAGCCGCACCAATTGCCGCATAGTTAAACCACGAGGGTAGGTACTTCTGGCTTGACGAAAACATTCCCTGTGTGGACGCGTCCGCGGCGTACGCACCTGTATCGACACTCATGCATTTGCTCCTGAGAACTCTGTGTAACGGGCGACGATCGACCTAGCAATGAAATTCACGACGAACGTGATGACGAAAAGGACGAGGCCGAGCGCAATGAGGAAATCGGATTCAATGCCGGAGGCCTCGGGGAATCGCAGCGCGATCTGGGAGGCAATGGTCGAGTGCTGGCCGGGGCTCATGAGCTTGAAGTTGACCATCAATCCCGGAGAGAGAACCATGAGCAGCGCCATGGTCTCGCCGAGGGCTCGGCCAAGTCCGAGCATGGAGGCAGATACGATGCCGGAACGCCCATGCGGGAGCACCACCATTGCGATCATTTCCCAGCGTGTGGCTCCAAGAGCGAGCGAGGCTTCTTCCTGCAGGCGCGGGGTCTGGAGGAACACTTCGCGGGTAAGCGAGGTGATGATGGGCAGGATCATGATCGCCAAGATGATGCCGCCCATGAGGATGTTGCGGCCCGGCGGAACGAAGGCTGCGACATCGGGACCAAGCGGCCACCACTGCCAATTTTGAGCAGCATAGCTAAAACCGGGAAGTCCACCTTGCCACATGACGTCACCGTTTTCGAGCCGCTCCGGCGTTCCGGACAGCCACTCGAATGTCGGCGTGAGCACGCTTGAGAACCACGTAAAGATCGGGCGCATTAGCGGCTCAAGCGTCCACATCCCCCACAAGCCGAATACGACCGATGGAATCGCCGCGAGCAAATCGATGACGTAGCCGAATACTGCCGCGAGTCTGCGCGGCGCGTAGTGCGAAATAAACAGCGCAATACCCACGGCGAACGGCACAGCGATGATGAGCGCAATGATCGCCGCAAGCAGCGTGCCAAACACGGTGACCCCGGCGAACTGCCAGAAGGTCATTCCGCGGGTAAATCCGATGCGATCGACGATCTCCTGCCCGGGCGTGACGAGAATATTTCCCGACGATAGGAGGAGGAACGTGAAGACGGATGCGAGGAGAACCAGCATCGAGATTCCGGCTGCCGTTGATAATGCGCCGAACATCTTGTCACCTCTACGCTTGCCACCCGCGCCCGGTTGCAAGCTGACGTCGCGCTGCGCGGATATCGGGGATGCATTCACGGAGTCTATAAATGCGCTTGCCTGTTGCTCCGGCGGCATAACGTCCGGGCGTTCCTCCACAATCACTTCTGGAGATCTGCCTGTCACTTTGACTCCGTTCTCTTGCGCGCCGTTCCACATGATCTCGTGAAACGCGATCTCATCTCTGGTGGCACCTACTCATGGCTTGCATGTACCTTGCGGGCCAGCCTTCAGTGGGGGCCCGCAAGGTATCTCAGGACGTCACTTAGTTGGTCTGGATCTGGTCGATCGCAGCCATGGCCTGCTTGCGCAGGTCGTCCGAGATAGGAGCGTTACCACCATGTGCCATGGCGGCAGCATCCTGGCCTTCGGCCGATGCTATGTAGGTGAAGAAATCCTTAACGATCCTGGCGGTGTTGGCGTCGTCGTACTGAGTGCATGCCACGAGGTACGAGATCATGACCACTGGGTAGGCGCCTTCGACCGTTCCGTCGCGCTTGAGATCAACGGTGAGGATACGGTCGGTCGCATCCTCCGTTGGCTCGGAATTATCGACAATCGCGGCGGCAGCCTCCGGAGAGTACTCGAGGAACTCGCCGGCAACGTCAACTGCGACAGTGCCCAGATCTCCAATCTGCGAGGCGTCCGCGTAGGTGATCGCACCCGGCGTCGACTTCACGAGGTTCACAACACCGGCGGTCTGCTCAGCGGACTGTGTACCCGAGAGCGGCCAGGTATCGGACGGCTCGTAGGTCCACAGATCCGAGGCTTGCGAGAGGTACTGTTGGAAGTTCTCAGTGGTCCCCGAGTCATCGGCTCGGTTGACTGGAATGATAGGCAAATCGGGCAGCTCCACATCCGGGTTCAAACCGGTGATCGCCGGGTCGTTCCAGTCGCTGATCTCGCCCGTAAAGACCTGCGCGATGACGTCCGCCGACATGTTGACGTTCTCTACGCCGTCCAGATTGAAGGCAATAGCGATGGGTGAAATATAGAGTGGGAGCTCAATCGGACTTTCACCGCCACAGCGCTCGGTTGCAAGGTTCAACTCTTCCGAGTCCATGATTGAGTCGGTGCCCGTGTAGTGGACCTCGCCAGCAATGAACTGGTCACGTCCAGTACCCGATCCGGTGGAATCGTAGTTGACGATCGCGCCGGACTGCGCCGTGAAGTTGTCGCGCCACGCCTGCTGGGCGTTGACCTGCGACGAAGCGCCCGAACCGTTAATGGTTCCACCGTTCCCGTCCGAGGTGTCGTCTGCGGCGGCTCCGTCGTCAATTGTCGTGCTGTTATCGGCAGCTGTGGTGCCACCCTCGACGTTGTCTGAGCATGCGGCCAGGCTCAGTGCGAGCGATACAGCTACAAGACCTGCAAATTCGCGGTTACGTGCAATCTTCACTATGTCCATCCTTCTAGAGGTCGTAATGATCAAGGGCTGAGGCCCATGTCCTCGACCAACACTAAAAGGGCATGATTTCCTGCCAGCAATCAGGAGGTAAACGCTTCGTGAACGTGGTGTAAGTTCGTTCACAATCCGCGTTCACCGATGATGATGGGGCCAGTTTTCCCTGGTATTCCGCGGTTTCTACAATCCTCGGGGCACGCACCTACGCCTCTGCACCTCGTCAGGCCCGCCTGGCCGATTCGCCGGATATCCTCGATCAGGCCACACCATTAATAGTCAAAGCGGGCCCAACCACACGTAGTAGCCCGTGCACAGCCGCGAACCAAATCTTCCCACCACGCGGTGGCATAGCGGGCTCCTTGAATTGTGCTGGTCGCAACGCGAAAAGCCACGACGAGCGAGCAGGGGTTAGATCGGGCGAATCTTCTCAAGTGCCACGATGGTGGGCGTCGTGCCACGACGGTTGGCCACGTGGGCCACCATGACCTCACCGGTCTTGAGCCAGGGGTCCTTCTCGGGGACCTGGCGCATGATCGCCTGCGGGGTGAACCCCTCGAGTGTTTCCATGACGGTCGGAAGCGTGGGCCGGTGCAGGCAAACGACAGTCGCGCGAATCTCCTTGCGCAACAACTTCTTGACGAGAGCGGCGACGGGCTTAGGACTCTTCTCGTGGGCTGCCTCAGTGAGCTCATCCATCGTCTCAACATTGAAGCCGGTGGCCTTGGCATACGGGATCACGGAGTCCGTGCAGCGCTTCCACGGTGAGGAGATAATCCGATCCACGCCATAGGAGGTGAACACCCTGACGAGCGAGTCGGCCCGCCCATACCCGGTCTTCGTCAACGGACGGGTTGCTTCCGCGCCATCGCCCTCTTTCTTCCACACCGAGCGACTCATCGCTCGAGCATGTCGAACGAAAAGGAGAGGCACTGTCTCATGCTTGTCGTCCGACCACAGGTTGCGCATATGGCCGAGAATCTCGCGGTCGCCCTCGTGGGTGAGCATCTTCTTGGCCTGCTTGAGCGTCACCCACCGAACCTCGTCCACTTCCTTCTTCGGTGCCAGGCGAACCTTTGGTCGCACTTTAACCACAGGATGTGACTTCGACACTTCGGTGGCCAGCCAGTACCGCACTTCTTTCTTCTTGCCGCCCGCAATCGTGTAGTGTTGCCAGCCAAGCGGGGCGCCCAGCACAACGTTGAGCCCAGTCTCCTCGCGCATTTCGCGAATACAACACTCGTGCAGGGACTCGTCACCTTTGACCTTGCCCTTGGGAAATGACCAGTCGTCCCACGAGGGTCGGTGAACAATAAGGACCTGCGTTGTGCCCTTCTTCTTGCGCCAAATGATGGCGCCAGCTCCTCGAACATCTGGCTTCGACAAGGACTTCCCTTCTACATCTGGGTTCACAAAGCTCAGTGATCGCCACATGCGCGGCGGCACATCAGCACGTTAACAGGCGCACGTAAGCGCCCGCGCTGGCCGAGCGTGATCCTATACCCGGTCTGCAACGTTCTCGCGAGCGCGGGCCATGAGCTGGTCTTGAATATGCGGAAGCTTCAAACCGTCCACATCGGTCGTTACGCGCTCCCAACCATCGGAAGTCATGTGCCACGACTGCACCTCGTCCGACGTTGCCCGGCGCACGAGCTCCACGAGGAACTCCTTCTGGTCTTCCTCAACCACCTTGATGAGCGCTTCGACTCGGCGATCCAAATTGCGGTGCATGAGATCCGCAGACCCAATCCACACCTCGGGATCGTCGTCGTTACAAAACGCGTAAATCCGCGAATGTTCGAGGAAGCGCCCCAAGATTGACCGCACGCGAATGTTCTCAGACAACCCCGGGATCCCAGCGCGCAGGCAACAGATGCCGCGCACCTGAAGATCGACGGGCACGCCGGCTTGCGAGGCGCGATACAAGGCGTCGATGATGCGTTCGTCCACGATTGAGTTGCACTTGAGACGAATCCACGCGGGCTTGCCCTTTTCGAGGTTCTCGATTTCTTGGTCGATACGCTCGATAAGCCCGGTGCGAATTCCTGTGGGCGCCACAAGCAGGCGGTGGAACTTTGCCTTGGGTGCGTATCCGGACAGCTGATTGAACAAGCGCGTGAGATCCTGGCCGACGTCGCGGTCGCAGGAGAACAGGCCGAGGTCTTCATATCCGCGGGCTGTCTTCGGGTTATAGTTGCCCGTACCCACGTGGCAGTAACGGCGCAGCCCGTCCGCCTCTTGGCGCACGACGAGCGAGAGCTTGCAGTGCGTTTTCAGCCCGACGATTCCGTACACCACATGCACGCCAGCTTGCTCAAGCTTGCGCGCCCATTCGATGTTGTTCTCCTCATCGAAGCGTGCCTTAATTTCGACGACGGCGAGCACCTGCTTTCCAGCGTTTGCCGCCCTGATGAGCGCGTCAACTATCGGGGAATCACCAGAGGTGCGGTAGAGCGTCTGCTTGATTGCGAGTACCTGCGGATCATCCGCGGCCTGGCGGATAAAGTGCTGGACCGAGGTTGCAAACGATTCGTACGGATGGTGAACAAGGATTTCCTTACGGCGGATAGCCGCGAAAATGTCCGGCATCGTGGACGATTCGATATCGGTGATGCCCTTGGCTGTCACTGGAACGAATTTCTTGTACTTCAGGTGCGGCCGATCCAGATCGTGAATGACGTTGAGGCCCGTCAAATCGAGCGGGGCGGGAAGGTGAAGCACGTCGTCGTCGCGAACTCCTAGCTCGCGTACGAGTAATTTAAGCACGCGCTTAGAAATATCTTCTTCCACTTCGAGGCGCACGGCCTGGCCGAAACGACGGCGGAGTAGCTCCTTTTCGAGCGCTTTCAGGAGGTTTTCGGCGTCGTCTTCTTCCACTTCGAGGTCCTCGTTGCGGGTGACTCGGAAGGTGGAGTATTCAATAACTTCCATGCCTGGGAACAGCGATTCGAGGTGCGCACCGATGACCTCTTCGAGCGGAATGTAAGCAGTTTTTCCAAACTCGTCGACAGGTACGTCTTCGGGGCGGTAAGGGCGGCCTTCGGAGTCTACGGCGATGAAACGTGGCAACAAGGGCGGCACTTTGACGCGAGCGAAGAGTTCGTTCTCGTTCTTCGGATTACGTACAAGCACTGCGAGGTTAAGCGACAGGCCCGAGATGTACGGGAACGGATGAGCTGGGTCGACGGCGAGTGGGGTGAGAACCGGGAAGATCTGCTTACGGTAGAACTTCGACAGACGGTCCTTTTCCTTGTCATTCAGATCTGACCAGTGTTGGATAACAATGCCGACGTCCGCAAGCTTGGGCTGGACGTCGTCGCGGAAGACCTTCGCGTGGCGCTCCTGCAGTTCCTTGTTTCGGATCGTGATGCCTTCTAACACTTGGCGAGGTGCCAATCCGGACGCTTTCGTCGTCGCCATTCCTGTGGCGATACGGCGCATGAGACCAGCCACGCGAACCATGTAAAACTCGTCCAAGTTGGAGGCAAAGATCGCCAGGAACCACGCGCGTTCGAGAATATGCAAGTCCTGATCCTCGGCCTGCTCTAGCACACGCTCATTGAAGGCGAGCCAAGAAAGTTCGCGGTCGAGGAAGCGGCCTTCCGGAAGCTCGCCCTCGAAGACCGTCTCCTGCTCCGCTTCTGCCTCGCGCACGAGCTCTTCAGCCTCTTCCACGAGCTCCTGTGTGGAGACCGACGTACCCATCCGCATGCCTTCTAACACGCGAGCGCGCAAAGCTTTCACATCTTCCTTAGACAGCTCGGTCAGCTTGCGCTCGCGATCTTCGAGAATTTCCTCGAGGGCTTCGGGCATTTCATCGGCGAGCTCGATGTGGTCGGCTGGGGTGGATGGGGTCAGTTCAAGAGTGTCATCGCTCATGCGTTCATTTTCTCAGATGTGGCCGGTGACAATCAACGGGGGCCGATTCCTGATCGGTCAGCCGAAAGCCACCGGAGCACTGAGGGATCACCGTCTCCTGCGGTGGCCGGGTGGCAGAGGGGCTCCTAAAGCCTGTACTGCGTGTGGGTCTCCGAGACGTCAAAACCGACGCGCCGATAGGACCGGACCGCGGGCTCGTTGTCGAGTTCAACGTACAGGATCGCTTGCTGGAATCCGTGGTCGCGCATAATCGTGAGCATGAGGTTGGAGAGTGCGCCTCCCAAACCCTGACCTTGAATCTTCGGGTGCACGCCCAGTACATACAGTTCGACGAAATCAGACTGCGGCTTTAACCAGACAAACGCAAGCGGATCGTCGCCGCTCAGTCCACTTGCCGTGGCCACGGACGCGCTCCTCGATGCGCCGTTGGCGATGACATCCGACTGCTCGAACTGGCGTGGCCGCACCAATAGGAGCAAGTCCGGATCGAACCAGTCTTGAGCGAAGCGTTGCTTCATGTCCGCGGCGGTCAGCTGCCCCTGTTCCGGATGGTCTGCAAAAGCGACCGCATTGAGCTTCGTGAACGCCTCGAGATCGGCCTCGGGATCGATCGGCGCGATCGTCCAGCGAGAGCTCACGTCGGCCAAGTCCGGCTTGCTGACGATTCCTACGAGCGGCCTGCTCATGACAAGGAGCGTGCGCGTAGGCGCAAGTCCTTCAGACTCCGCCAGTGCCTGCGCTGGCGGCAAAGTTCCGTGGGCCCATAGTGATGCCCCGGCAAAGTGTTCGCGCGCTTCACGAAGCAGGCGGCGTCCAAGTCCTCGGCGTCGATGAGATGGCTCGATCGCAAGCTCAACGCTCCCGTTGCGAACATCGTGAATAGCAGCGCCCACGACTTTTAAATCTGCCTTCTCAGAACCGACGATGTCTCCGGCTTCGACGATGGCGCCGGTCTCGGCATAGTCGGCAGTCTCGACAATCAGGAGATATTCAGCGGCATCGGCTGACTCAAGGTTGAGCAGGGTCTGTTCGTCGAAGGCCGCAAAACCATCGACGTTTTTGGCGACCTTCGCGAGCGTGCGGATCCCATCCGCGAAGCCAGCTGGCTCGCGCAAGTAACGAACTTCGTGTTCCACCTAGTCGAGCACGCCTTGAATGAGGCGCTCACCAGCCAGTTGGAAGTCTTCCGAGACCCTGAGCATCGCGGTATCGCGGCGCGTGACTTCGGTTGCGAGTTCGTGTTCGTCGTCCTTGATCCACGACGGTTGGACGCGGCCCATGAAGTCGGTGAATCTGGCCGAGGCTCGCAGGACATCTACAAAATCACCACGGAAGTTTCCTTTGAACACCTCGTCCCACTTGGCGCGAACCTCGCGAGGCGGCAGAACCTGCTCAAGTTTCTCGGGTTCGTCCTCGCCCACTGCCTTCTGAGCGGCGGCGTAGCGAAGTTCCACCTCGTCCGGGAAACGGCGCACCCACTCCGAAAGCAAGAATCCGCGCCACAGCGTGCCAGGCAGCGACTCTTCGGGCGAATTGACCCACGACTCGGCAATCACGTCAATCCCCTCGGCGTGGATTAACTCCTGCACGCGCTCGATGACGTCGTCATCTTCCTGACGTCCTTTACCCAACGGGACGATCGCTTGGGCGGACGTGTGCGCGAGCTCCGAGATGGCAGCCGTATCCGCCTCACCTTCGATCATTTCGATCTGCTCGGGCTTTAGCTGGGCTGGCCTACGTGGCTTAGTCATGATTGCCTCCAATCGCTTGCCTCCATTCTCTCGCAAAAGACGCTCCCATGTGGGAGGTTGCACAACTTCGAATCCAGAGTGCCCACCCGGATATGCCGCTATAGCCGCACAGATTGTGGCGCGATGAGTATCCGGCCAGGCAAATATGGCTTAAAGCAAAGAAAATCCCCGGCACCGTGCGACTCAGCGCGGCGCCGGGGTGGCGGTAGGCCCCGTGGGACTCGAAAGCACACGCCCCGGTTTTTTGGAGTGTTGAGTTAGCGCGGAAAAGTGGGTTTTTCGTTGTTATGGCGCGGTTTTCGCTAATTAGTAT
>JBHWRK010000047.1:0-25192 GCA_043426715.1 Trueperella sp.
GCAAGCGCTCGCGCACCACCCGCTCGTCGACTCCATCGACGTGGCTCGCGACGTTCTTGAGGCCTATATTGATGTAAATCCCGAGATTTCCGAGGTCTTCGCTCACGACGTGTAATTCGTGATGGTGGATCGCGGTAAGCCTTTGAACGTGCGTGAGTCATGACCTCTATCCCGAAGGACGGAAGGTGGAAAGAAAGATGATTCGTCCATTGCGAATCGCAATCGGCGGGATCCACATCGAGTCATCAACATTCAGTCCGTACCGCTCGGGAGAGACCGACTTTCGCGTGACCCGCGGCGATGACCTGCTGGAGCGGTACCCGTGGATCGTGCCTGGTCTGATCGGGTCTGACTTTGAACCTTTCGATGGAATTGATTGGGTTCCACTTATTCACGCACGGGCGCTTCCGGGTGGGAGCGTTGATCCTGGATTTTTTGATGACTGGGCACATGAATTCTTTGGTGGGCTGCACAGGGCAATGGATGATGAAGGTCTGGACGGCGTCATTCTCGATCTTCATGGAGCGCTCGCGACGGCCAACTACCTTGATCCGGAAGGCTATATCGCCCGTAAGGTGCGCGAGATCGTCGGACGGAACGTTGTGGTGTCCGCAAGTTTGGATCTTCATGGCAATGTGTCGGACGAACTGTTCGACGCGGTTGATTTTCTGACTGCCTACCGCACGGCACCGCACGTGGACGAGCTGGAAACCCGGTATCGGGCCTGCACTCATCTCATTCATCAGCTTCGCAGCCCACGGACTATTCATCGGGCCAAGATTGATGTGCCGGTGCTCCTGCCCGGAGAAAAGACATCCACGCAGGTTGAGCCGGGCGCGTCGCTGTACGCCACCATTGCCGACCTGGTTGACGGTACTGATGTGGTGGATGTGGCGGTGTTGATGGGGTTCCCGTGGGCCGATCAACCACGTTGTCACGGCGCCGTTGTTGCCACGGGCTATAACCGTTCTGCCACGGAACGTGCTGCAGGTGAGATGGCCAATCATTTCTGGAAGGCAGCCGGACAGTTCGAATTCGTTGGACCAGCTGCACCTAGCAACGTGGCAATTCGCAAAGCGCTTGAGAGCAGTGCAGGTAACGGTGAGGCATCAGGCCCAGTATTTCTCTCGGATACCGGTGATAACCCCGGCGCGGGTGGCATCGGAGATCTCATGGATCTGACGGCAGAACTCTATTCGGCATGGCACGAAGCGGGATCACGGCAACGAGTCGTGATCGCCTCGATCTTTGACCCAGTAACAGTCGACCATGCACAAGCACTTGGGCTGGGACAGGAGTCCGATTTTGAGATTGGCGCGAAGCTCGCGACTAAGTACGGACCCCCGATGTCCGTTCAGGCGCGGGTGACGCGGCTTTTTGATTCTCCGGACTACGGCGGGCAGTGTTGCGTGTTAACTATTGAGGGATCGGGCCACCTTGGTGAATTTGATGCGCGCGAAGAAAGTATGGGCTTCCACGTGATCGTCACGAGAGAGCGCGCTCAGTTCAGGACCGGGCAGGCATTCGAACTTGCAGGTTTCCCACTCCACGAGGCGGAGGGAATCATCGTTGTCAAAATGGGATATCTCGAGCCTGATCTTGAGGCCGCGGCGTCGAGATGGATAATGGCGCTCACGCCAGGTGTGGTGGACCAGGACCTCACGCGCCTTCCCTACGAGAAGTTGCGCCGCCCGCTCGTTCCGTTTGATCCACCAACCTTTGATCCTGCTCTTGATCCGAGGTACGCCTGCCGGTCGTGTCGTTGAATCCACTCAAGCGAAGTGGATTCTCGAATCCAGGTGAGGTTAAACGTGCCCGAGCTAAGAACAGATGCCCCACGCTCGCGTGGGAAATGCGAAGGACCAGAAAGCGGGTGGGTATCCACGCACAAGACCATAAAACACTTATGGTCTAGGCACGGATAGCCACCCGCCTGAGCTGCACTACTTAGAAGAAATCGGCTGCAGGCATTCCCACATACACCGTCTGCAGGTAGTCTTCGATGCCTTCCTTGCCGCCTTCGCGTCCCATACCCGAGTGCTTCATGCCGCCGAACGGTGCCGAAGCATTGGAGATGGTTGCCGAGTTGACTCCGAGCATGCCGATCTCGAGGCGTTCTGCGAGGCGCATGACGCGGTTCATGTCCTTCGTGTGGAAGTAACCGCCAAGGCCCACCCGATCCTTATTGATGGTGTGGATGAGTTCTTCCTCGTCGTCGAAGCGAATAACTGGCGCGACCGGACCGAAGATCTCGTCCTTGACGATGTCCGATTCGGGGTCTACGTCAACGAGCACGGTGGGCTCGAGGTAGAAACCGGTGTTGAACGGCTTACCGCCACCAGCGGCGATCTTCGCGCCAGCTTCAACAGCGCGGTCGATCATTGCGGATACGTCAGCGAGCTGCTTCTCTGATACGAGCGGGCCAACATTCGTACCCTTGTCGAGACCGTCGCCTACCTTCTGCCCCGAGATGGCTGCAGAGAACTTCTCGGCGAACTCGTCGTAGACAGTGGTGTGGACGAAGAAGTGGTCGGCCGCGTTGCAGGCCTCACCCATGTTGCGCATCTTCGTGGCGACGGCGGCTTCCACGGCCTTGTCGATATCTGCATCCTCAAACACGATGAACGGGGCGTTTCCGCCGAGCTCCATTGAGGTGCGCAAAATGTTTTCGGCAGCTTCCTTGAGCAGCGCCTTGCCCACCTGGGTGGAGCCGGTGAACGAAATCTTGCGCATGCGTGGATCTTGAATGAGCGGACCGGTAATAGGGCGTGAGTTCTTCGACGGCAGAACAGCCAGCACGCCGTCAGGCAGACCAGCTTCCTTCATGATCTGAGCAAACAAAAGAGCGGTCAGCGGCGTTTCCTGCGAGGGGCGCAGGATCGCAACGTTGCCAGCCGCAAATGCGGGTCCAGCCTTTCGTGTGGCCATCGCAAGCGGGAAGTTCCACGGAGTGATGAACAGGCACGGTCCAACCGGGCGGCGGACCACCACGGCCTGTAAGTGTCCTTCGGGCACGCGGAAGTAGTCGCCGCGAATCCGCGCAGCCTCTTCGGAGAACCAGCGAAGGAACTCGGCGCCGTACGTGACCTCGCCGTACGCCTGGTCGAGCGGCTTACCCATCTCGAGTGTCATGACGGTAGCAAGATCGTCCTTGTACTTGCCGGTGGCCAGCTCGAAGGCGCGTCGCAAGATTTCTGCGCGTTCGCGCGGTGCGGACACGGCCCAGTCCCACTGGGCTTCGACAGCAAGGTCCATGGCGCGAGCGGCGTCGTCTGGAGTCGCGTCGGCGACTGTCGTGAGTACCTCGCCGGTAGCGGGATTGAGGACGTCGAAGCGGTCACCGGAGGAAGAATCGGTGAACTCGCCGTTGATGAAGATTCCAGTTGGAATCCTCTCGAGAAGCTCTGCAATTCGTGAATCTGTCACTATTGGCCTTTCCGCTGCGACGCACTTCGGTGTGCGGTCGGGGCGTTTTCTAGCGGTTGTTGTGTGCGGGGCTGTATCAATTCATCCCTGTGACCTGCAGTTTTATGAGCAGTTTGGATCAATTTTCGAAAACCCCTTGACGTCGAAGCGTTTTGCAACGAAGATCATATATAAGATCATATACGATTTGCCCCAGTGGGACGCAAGCCCCAGATGGGAAATTGTTGAGAATTCGACCTTGGTTCGACCATACAACCTAGGTTGTGCAAAGGAGCAGGCTTTGAGCCAGAACATCGTTTCGCAAACCCTCGGTCACGAGGTTGGCAAGATTATTGCCGTTCACCTGTCCTATCCCTCACGCGCCAATCAGCGCGGCCGAACCCCGGCCGAGGCGTCGTACTTTATGAAGGCCTCGTCATCGTTGACGGGTCCCGGGGAAGTCGTTCGCCCCGACAACACCGAGCTTCTTGTGTTCGAGGCGGAGATCGCCGTCGTCATCGGAAGGGAAGCCCGCAACGTCTCTGAAGATGAGGCGTGGGAATACGTCTCACACGTCACCGCAGCAAACGACATGGGCCTCCTGGACTTCCGCGCCGCAGACAAGGGCTCCAACGTCCGCTCGAAGTCGGGTGATGGCATGACCCCGATCGGCCCAAACCTCATCCCGGCCCACAAGGTCTCGCCGGACGCTCTGCGCGTCAAGGCAACCGTGGACGGAGACGTTGTCCAGGACGATTCCTCGTCAACGCTCCTGTTCTCCTTCGCGCACTTCATCGCTGATCTCTCGCGCTTCATGACGCTTGAGCCGGGCGACGTCATCTTGACGGGCACGCCGGCAGGCTCTTCGGTTCTCAAGCCGGGCCAGTCCGTGACCATTGAGGTTTATTCCGAGACCGACCCGTCGATCACCTCCGGTGAATTGACGACGACGGTCGTGGCCGGCGACGCCATTGCAGACGTCGGTTCCGCCCCGAACGCCACCGAGCAGCAGAAGATCGATGCGTGGGGTTCGCGCGAAGAAGCCGGCCTCGAGCCGGAGTTCGAGCTGACTGACGAGCTGCGCGAGCGCCTGTCCAACCTGGCTCTTGCAACACTGTCCTCGCAGATGCGCCAGAAGGGTTTCCCGAACGTCTCGATCGACGGCGTTCGTCCGCAGGTCCCCGGCACGAAGATTGTGGGCCGCGCACGCACCCTGCGCTACGTCGGTCACCGCCCGGACTTGTTTAAGAAGTTCGGCGGCGGATTCAACGCCCAGAAGCGTGCGATCGACACGGTCAACGAAGGCGAGATCCTCGTCATGGAGGCCCGCGGCTACGAGCATGCAGGAACACTGGGCGACATTCTCGCATTGCGCGCGAAGGTGCGCGGTGCCGCAGGCATCATCACTGACGGTGCTGTTCGCGATTGGGCCCCCGTTGAAGAGGTCGGCCTCCCCGTGTTCGCACAGGGCGCTCACCCATCGGTTCTCGGACGCGTTCATATTCCGTGGGACACCGACGTGACGATTACCTGTGGTGGCGTAGCCGTCCAGCCGGGTGACGTGATTGTGGGTGACGACGACGGCGCCATCGTCATTCCGCCGCACATGGTGGAGGAGCTGGTGGCGGATTCCGAGCAGCAGGAATCGGAAGAAGATTTCATCGCGGAGATGGTCGCAAACGGTGAGTCCGTTGACGGCCTGTACCCACTGAACGCCCAGTGGCGCGAGCGTTACAACGCCTGGGCCGCAGACAAAAAGTAACGACGCCGGCCGGACGCGTTTCGTACG
This sequence comes from Trueperella sp., assembly GCA_043426715.1. Taxonomy (GTDB): domain Bacteria; phylum Actinomycetota; class Actinomycetes; order Actinomycetales; family Actinomycetaceae; genus Trueperella. The sequence continues at coordinate 5,195 of JBHWRK010000047.1, forward strand.
TCAGCCCGGCAAGCGTCGTCGTCAAAGAAGACACGAAGTGAAGTTTGAAAGAGGAAAACATGGCAGAAAAGCCGGCAACCATGCCGACAGAGATTAAGCACTACATCAACGGTGAACATGTTGACTCGGTCTCGGGCGAGACGTTCGACATTCTCGAGCCGACCACCAATGACAACTACATGACCGCTCCGATGGGTGGCCAGGAAGAAGTGGACGCCGCGGTGGCAGCAGCCAAGGCAGCGTTCGACGAGGGTTCGTGGGCGAATATGCTCCCGCGCGCTCGCTGGAGGATCCTCAACGCGATTGCGGACGAGGTCGAGAAGATGAACGACGAGCTCGCAGTGATTGAGTCGTTCGATTCGGGTCTGCCGATTCGCCAGGCTCGTGGCCAGGCGAATCGTGCAGCAGAGAACTTCCGCTTCTTCGCTGACCTCATTGTGGCGAATGAGGACAAGGCGTTCTCGATGCCGGGCCGTCAGATCAACTACGTCAACCGCAAGCCGCACGGCGTTGCAATCCTTATTACCCCGTGGAACACCCCATTCATGCAGGAGTCCTGGAAGCTCGCTCCGGCTCTCGCATCGGGCGCAACCGTTGTGCTCAAACCGGCAGAGTTCACGCCGGTGTCGGCCTCGCTCTGGCCGGGCATCATGGAGCGTGCAGGCGTTCCGAAGGGTGTTTTCAACATCGTCTACGGTGATGGAATGACGGGCGACAAGCTGGTCACGCACCCGGATGCACCACTCGTGTCCTTCACCGGCTCGCTCGCGACCGGTAAGAAGATTTTCGAGCGTTCGGCACCGTACATGAAGCACCTCTCGCTCGAACTTGGCGGAAAGTCGCCGGCCATCATCTTCGAAGACGCAGACTTCGAGGCCGCACTTGATTCCACCCTCTTCGGCGTATTCTCGCTGAACGGCGAGCGTTGCACTGCCTCCTCGCGTCTGCTCGTCCAGCGTTCGATCTACGACAAGTTCGTCGAGGCTTACGCCGAGCGCGCCAAGAAGATTGTTGTTGGCCCGCCGTCGGATGAGAGGTCGGAGATCGCTGCTCTGGTTCACCCCGAGCACTACGAGAAGGTCACCTCCTACATCGAGAGCGGCAAGGAGGAAGGCCGCCTCGTTGCTGGTGGCGGACGCCCCGAGCACCTGCCTGAAGGTAACTACGTCGAGGCCACCGTCTTCGCGGACGTCAAGCCTGATGCGCGTATCTTTCAGGAAGAAATCTTTGGCCCAGTCGTTTCGATCACCCCCTTCGACACGGAAGAAGAGGCAATCGAGTTGGCCAACGACGTCGAGTATGGCCTCGCGGCCTATGTGTGGACGACCGACATCGCCCGCGCACACAACATCTCGCACCAGATTGAGTCCGGCATGGTCTGGATCAACTCGCACAATGTCCGCGACCTGCGTACGCCATTCGGTGGCGTTAAGGGTTCGGGCCTTGGACACGAGGGCGGCTACCGCTCGTTGGACTTCTACTCGGTGCAGCAGTCCATCCACGTCACCCTCGGCGACGTGCACACCACGCGTTTCGGTGCAACCGGATACGCAGACAACGATCTTGGCCTCGGTGGACCGAGCGCCTAACCCTTAGCGGCGGGCGCGTAGCGTCGGCAGCGACCCGGGCAACCGGAGTCGTATGTAGCGCAACGCGCCCGTCGCAAAAACCTAAAAACAACAAAAAACAGCCAATCCGCTACGGAACGGCATTCAGCCAAAGGAGACTGAACATGTCTGATTACACCAAGCTTCCGCAAGCACCCGCCCCGGATATCCTCCGCGTTGCTTACATGGAGCTCATCGTTACAGATCTTGAGAAGTCGCGTAATTTCTACGTCGACGTGCTCAACCTTGTGGTGACTAAGGAAACCGACGACGCTATCTACCTGCGTACGGCAGAAGAGTTCATCCACCACAACCTCGTGCTCCGCAAGGGCCCCGAAGCTGCTGTTGCAGTCTTCTCGTTCCGCGTGCGTAGCCAGGAGGAAGTAGAAAAGGCAGCAGCCTTCTATGAAGAGCTCGGATGCGAGGTTCGCCGCGGCGACTTTGTCGATGGTATCCGCAACGCTGTGCGCGTTGTTGATCCGCTTGGATTCCCGTACGAATTCTTCTACGAGGTCGATCACGTCGAGCGCCTTGCATGGCATTACGAGCGCCAGGCACCGGGCGAGCTGGTCCGTCTCGATCACTTCAACCAAGTCACCCCGGATGTTCCGAACGCGATTAAGTACATGGAGAATCTTGGCTTCCGAGTCACGGAGGACATCAAGGACGAAGAAGGCACGGTTTACGCGGCGTGGGTTCGCCGTAAGCCGACCGTCCATGACACGGCAATGACCGGTGGCGACGGACCGCGCATGCACCACATCGCGTTCGCTACCCACGAGAAGCACAACATTCTCGCGATTTGCGACAGGCTCGGAGCTCTGCGCATGTCTGACCAGATTGAGCGTGGCCCTGGCCGCCATGGCGTCTCGAATGCGTTCTATCTCTACCTGCGTGATCCGGATGGTCACCGCGTGGAGATCTACACGCAGGATTACTACACGGGCGATCCGGACAACCCGGTCGTTACCTGGGACGTCCACGACAATCAGCGTCGCGACTGGTGGGGCACGCCTGTTGTTCCGTCCTGGTACACCGATGCCTCGCGCGTCCTCGATCTTGATGGCAACATGCAGCCACTCGTTGAGCGCACGGACGCAAAGGAAATGGATGTCACGATTGGTGCCGACGGCTTTTCCTACACGCGCAAGGACGACGAGGAAGAGGGCTTTAAGGTAGGCGAACAGCTCTAATGGCATCCGAGACACACCCGTTGAATAGAGAGGACCTCGTCCTCTCGACGAAGAAGAAGGAAGACCGCCGCGTTGCGCTTGGCACGCTCGTGGGCACCGCAGTCGAATGGTACGACTTCTTCATTTACGCAAATGCAGCAGCAATCATTTTCGCTCCGTTGTTCTTCGACCCGTTCGTGCAGAGCTCTGGAGAGATCGCTGGCCGGCTGATCTCGTTTGCAACCGTCGGTATTTCGTTCTTCTTCCGCCCGCTTGGCGCCGCGGTGGCTGGACATTATGGCGACAAACTGGGACGCAAAGCCATGCTGGTGGCAACTCTCATGCTCATGGGTGTTGCAACTTTCGCCATTGGCATTCTGCCTACCTACGCGACAGCGGGTGTGATCGCTCCCATTGCTCTGATTCTGCTTCGCGTCCTCCAGGGTTTTGCCGCTGGTGGCGAGTGGGGTGGTGCGGCCCTCATGGCCGTCGAGCACGCGCCCGTCAAGCAGCGCGGCCTGTTCGGTGGCTTCCCGCAGATCGGTGTTCCGCTTGGAATGCTGATGGCGACCTTGGTTCTTTCATTGACCTCAGCACTCACGACCGAAGAACAATTCATGAGTTGGGGATGGAGGGTTCCCTTCCTTCTCTCGCTCGCGCTGATTGCAATCGGTACGTGGATACGCTTGGGCGTCCAAGAATCGCCAGTGATGGAAGAGATCCACGCTGCCGATGAAAAGGACGAACAGGTTCGTCTGCCCATGTTTGAGATGTTCCGCACGGCATGGAAGCCGCTCTTACAGGGAGCGCTCATCTTCGCTGGTAACGGTGTAGCTGGTTACATGATCACGGGTGGATTTATCCTCTCGTATACCACGCAGGATCTCGGCTTGAGTCGCGATATCATCTTAAATCTGATTTCGGCAGCCGCGGTCATGTGGATTATTTCCACACTCGTGTCAGCGTGGCTATCAGACTATATCGGCCGTAAGAAGGTCTACTTCATTGGTTTCGCTATCCAGTTGGTATGGGTGTGGGTCCTGTTCCAATTCCTCGACACCGCAAACTACGGCCTCATCGGTCTTGGAATGCTGGTGTGGGCGATCCCAATTGGGTTTACCTACGGACCGCAGGCAGCGATGTTTGCGGAGATGTTCCCGGCGAAGATTCGATACTCGGGTGCGGGCCTGGCCAACGCATTCGGTGCAATCCTCGGTGGCGCATTCGCTCCGCTCATCGCAACCTACCTCGTTGCTGAAACTGGTACGACTCGTTCGGTTGCTGTCTACATCACCATCGTGACCATTATCGGTGTGATCGCGTTGACCACGATGCAGGACCGCACTGGCCGAGACCTGAGCCCGGCAGCCGATGCTGAGATTAACAAGAAGATCGAAGAGATTGCCTCGAAGGAAGAGGACCGCGTCCTCGAAACGACCTTCGACCGTGGAGCCGGCTTCTAACGGCTCACCGAGAATCCATCAGGATTCACCAACCAAGCTGTGGGGCCCGCCTAAGCAGGCCCCACAGCAAGAAAAGAGGGAGACCAATGGGAAACCAGAAGTCGAAATCCGTTGGAGTTTATGACGAACTTCGCGAAGCTATCGTGACTGGGCGGTATTCGCCTGGCTTTAAGCTGACCATCAGCACGTTGGCACAGGAATTCGGCGTATCTGCAGTTCCCGTGCGCGAAGCAATTCGCTGGCTCGAAGCCGAGGGGCTCGTCGAGTACACCCACAACGTGGGTGCACAGGTGACGAACATCGACGTGTCGGGATATGCGGACTCGCTCAGAGTCCTTGCACTATTAGAGGGGATGGCGACGGCGTCGTCCGCACCCTATCTCACGAGTGCTCATATCGAGCAGGCCCGAAAGCTCAACGTCAAGATGCGCAGCATCATTGATGCTTCCATTTTCGATTCAGCAACGTATCGCAAGCTCAACCTTGAGTTCCATGCGGTACTGACATCGCAAAGTCCTAACTCCCGCCTACTCAACCTCATGAATAAAGAGGCAGAACGCGTCGCTCTCATGCGCCGCACGTCGTTCGCGTTCGACGCGCAACGTTCGATCCTGTCCATCGAGCAGCACAGTCACTTGTTGGAACTCATTGTGTCCGGGGCGAAGTCCCGAGACGTTGAGATGGCCGCACGTGACCACAAGCTGGCATCGCTGGAACGATCGCTCAAGAGCGTCGCTGCCTAACCACAAAGAAGTGAAAGGTTCTTCAAGTGAAATTCCATCACCAAGGATACGTTTCCACAAATCCCCGCGTTAAGAAGGCGTCAGGCGTTGGTCTCGACCGCTGGCAGATTCCGGAGCCGCCGCGTCCTGAGTTGCCTGAGAATATAGACGTTCTGATCGTTGGCGCGGGCCCGGCTGGAATGATGACCGCAGCTAGCCTGTCTATCTACGATGACGTCGAAGCCGTTGTCATCGACCGCCGGCCACACCGCCTTATCCTCGGCCAGGCCGACGGCATTCAGGCCCGTTCTACCGAGACGTTCCAAGCATTTGGTTTCCGCGACGAAATTGTTAACGAGGCGTACCAGATTACTGAGACCGCATTCTGGGAGCCGGATCCAAACAACCCTGACCACATCATCCGCACCGGTTGGACCGACGATGATGCAACGGGTATTTCCGAGTTTGAACACATCATCGTCAATCAGGCTCGCGTGCTCGACTACTTCGCCGAGTTCATGTATAACCAGCCGTCGAGGATGCGTCCGCACTACGGCTGGGAGTTCCTCGATCTTCAGATCGGTGAGGGCTCAGAAGAGTACCCGGTTCGTGTGGAGCTGAAGGGCACTGGCGAATGGAACGAGGGCGAAGAGCGGGTCGTTAACGCAAAGTACGTGGTCGGCACCGACGGTGCGCGCTCCGGCGTTCGTGGCTGCATTGGCGCGACGCACAAGGGCAAGATTTCTTACCATGCGTGGGGCGTTGCTGACGTCATCGCCAAGACGGACTTCCCGGATGTTCGCACGAAGTGCATCATCCACTCCAAGGCTGGTTCCTCCCTCCACATTCCCCGCGAAGGCGGCTACCTCTTCCGTACTTACGTCGATCTTGGCGAGGTTGCAGAGGATGACAACCACAAGGTCCGCGAAACCCCTCTCGAGGAAATTCTCAGGAGGGCAAATGCCATCTTTGAGCCCTATTCGATCGACGTGGTCGACACTGCTTGGTGGTCCGTCTACGAGGTCGGCCACCGCGTGACCCAGCGCTTCGATGACGTCCTTCCAGAGAACCGTGACAAGCAGGATCCACGCGTCTTCATCGAAGGCGACGCCTGCCACACCCATTCGGCCAAGGCCGGCCAGGGTATGAACGTCTCGATGCAGGACGGCTTCAATCTGGGCTGGAAGCTCGGGCAGGTGCTCCGCGGCTACTCCTCGCCCTCGCTCCTGCACACTTACAACGCAGAGCGTCAGCAGATTGCTCAAGACCTCATCGACTTCGACCTCGAGTGGTCGCGCCGCATGGCTGATCCGTCGGGCGATGGCATTGCCGATTTCTACGTGAAGACCGCCGAGTTCCCGGCAGGTTTCATGACGGAGTATCCGGCAGGTACGCTTTTGGTCTCTGGTGAGGCCAAGCAGGAGCTTGCAACGGGATTCCCGTTGGGCAAGCGTTTCAAGTCGGTTGAGGTTACGCGTCGTGCAGACGCCACCTACCCGCACCTGGGCCACCTGCACCGTGCAGACGGACGCTGGCGCATCTACGTCTTTGCCGACGGCGCATCTCCGAAGGAGAAGGAGTCCAAGACCGCGAAGTTCGCTGAGTGGCTGGAAAAGGATCCGAATTCGCCTGTGGTTCGCTACAGGCGCGAAGGCGACGACGCCGATACGATGTTCGACGTCAAGGTCATCTACCAGCAAAAGCACCGTGATTTCGACATCACCGATGCTCCGGCAGTCTTCCGCCCGAAGACTGGCCCGCACCAGGTGGAAGACTGGAACCAAGTGTTCTCGGTTCATCCGAAGGTCGACATCTTCAATGAGCGCGGCATTTCGCGCGACGGCGCAGTTATCGTCGTTCGCCCAGACATGTACGTCGCTCACATCACCTCCCTTGAGGACACTCAGTCCCTCACGGACTTCTTCGATCCGATTTTCGATCTGAGTTAATGGCGGAACATCCCCAGTGATGAGGGGGTGCTCCGTGGGGGCGGGCGTGGCAAGAGCCGCGCCCGCCCATCAACTAGCCGGTGGACTGCGGCGCGAACCGACGCCACGGCACCGTGAATATGTCAAAATAAGGCGACGCATCGTCGTCGTAAACCGCGCGAGAAACTCGCGCAATGCAAAGGGAAGTCATGCTTGAGCAATCAACACTCGATGAGATCGCGGCCGAGCTGGCCGAGGCTGATCGTACCCGCAGTGTCATGCCCCGAATCACCGCCCGCTACCCGGACGCGACGGTGGAAGATAGTTACGCGATTCAGGCCGCATGGCGTGATCGCGAAGTGGCAGCTGGCCGCAAAATTGTTGGCCGTAAAATTGGCCTGACGTCGAAAGCAATGCAGGCCGCAACCGGAATTAGCGAGCCAGATTACGGTGTGATGTTTGACGACACCGTTTATGAAAACGGCTCCGTCATTGACTTTGACCGCTTTTTGAATGTGCGGATCGAGGTGGAACTCGCGTTCGTACTCAAGGAGCCGCTCGAGGGGCCGAATTGCACACTGTTCGACGTCCTACGTGCCACAGAATACGTGACGCCCGCGCTCGAAATTCTCAACTCGCATATCGAGCTCGAGGGACGGACGATTGTGGACACGATCTCAGACAACGCCGCATACGGCGGCATGGTGCTGGGTGGCAACCCGATGAAACCAGGAGATATCGATCTTCGGTGGGTCGGCGCGCTTTTGTACAAGAACGAGACGATCGAGGAAACCGGTGTGGCCGCGGGCGTTCTTAACCACCCGGCGACTGGCGTAGCTTGGTTGGCGAACAAGTTTGCCCAGCATGGCGATCGCCTCGAGGCCGGCGAAATCATTCTGGCTGGCTCATTCACGCGCCCGATGTGGGTGGAGCGCGGCGATACGGTGCTGTGTGACTACGGACCGATGGGGACGATCTCATGTCGTTTCGTGTAGAACTTCCGCCAACATTTGCAAAGAGGCTCGCTGAGCAACGTGGCGGCAAGGATCTTGAGCCAGGCCAGGCTCGCACGGGCGGGCGGTCGCTAGTTGGAATGTGGGTGACATCTGGTTCCCAGGTCAATGCGGAGATCGCGGCCGGTTCTGGTCTCGACTGGGTGTTGATCGACGGCGAGCACGCTCCGTTGTCGCTGGCAGACATTCAGGGCCAGCTACAAGCAATGGCGCCATACCGTGCGACTCCGGTTGTGCGAGTCCCATTCAACGATCAGGTGATGATCAAGCAGTATTTGGATTTGGGCGCGCAGAATTTACTCGTGCCGATGGTGCACACGCCCGAGGATGCGGCGCAGGCCGTTCGCTCGCTTCGGTACCCACCGGAGGGTGTACGCGGTGTGGGCTCGGCGCTGGCGCGAGGAGCGCGGTGGAACCGGGTCGAGAACTACCTTCAGCGAGCTAACGAGGAGCTGGTCTCGCTGATCGTACAGATCGAATCCGCGCAAGCGGTGGACAATGCTCAGGCCATTGCTGAGACCGACGGCGTGGACGCCATTTTTATCGGTCCGTCTGATTTGGCGGCATCCATGGGACTGATCGGCCAGCAGGGTCATCCGGACGTGGTAGCCAACGTGCATAAGGCCATCGAGGCGGGCCGCGCTGCAGGTAAGCCTGTTGGCATCAACGCCTTCGATCCAGCCCTGGCGAACTCCTACATGGACGCTGGCATCGACTTCATTTTGGTGGGAGCAGATGTTGCTATTCTGGCTCGCCAATCGGAGGCGCTCGCGGCGCAATACATCGCCGCACGCGAGGGCGCGCAAGCAGGGGACCAGCCGGACTCCTACTAAAGATGTGGGTGGCTGTCATGGCACCCGAACTGTTGCCCATACTGGACGCAATTCTCTCAACGTTTGTGGCGCCACGGTGGGCGCGCAGTGATGGGGCGAAGGCGCGGTGCCGTCCGCGCCTTCGTTCTATACGGGCCCTTCTCCTGTGCCCAACTGGTGGCATGCCAGTGACGCGGGGAGGTCATGGGGGACGTCGCCTGGCGGGGTTTTCATACCGTGAGAGTCGAAGTCCCACTTTTGTAAACGTATACGCGCATCTGGGGTCGCCAGCGTAGTGATCGTCCAACGAGAGTGGGGTAGATGTTTCGAACCTGATAGGGCTAAAACGGAGGTAGAGCGACCGGAAAGGTGCCCTATCGGCCACGTTAGAGTCCGGCAATGTCACCATGTAAGACGCGGCTTACCCACTCTGACCTGCGGAAATGAAATCTGTTTGAAGAGATTTGCGAAAACACTTGACGTAAGCGCGATCACAGGCCATGATCGTATACACGATCGTATACAATTACCACGTGACGAGGAATCGACCGAGTCACTCGACATTGCCGGAACAGAAAGTTAAGACAACACGTCGAAACTGACCCAGAGTTATTGCAGAGGAGCAAACTTTGAGCCAGCCCCTTGTCCGCTGAGATAAGCGAACAGGGTTTGTACGCGCAACCGCCTACCACCTCGACCGCTACAGTGAAGCACCTCGAGAACGGTACGTAGGAACCGACGAGTTCTTAGAACACGTCACTGACAACTGTCCACGTCATGGGAATCCGACCCGATCGAATTTCGGTGACACGCTCGACCATGTGGTCGGCGCCCACGCAGCTCGTACCCACGCACAGTGGTTAATCGGGCGAAATCTCAAAAATTTTCAGCCTCACTGAAGAGGCCGACCTGTATCAAAATCGTTAATACAGTGACCCGCACAATCCGAGAAAGAGGAAAGAAGATGAAAAAACTACATAAGCTCGCTGCGGTTGGCGCAGCGGCGCTCATGCTGTTGACCGCCTGTGGAGGGGGAGACTCCTCCGGCGAATCGGGCGGCGATGGTGGAGGGGACGCCGAATTCGTGTTCCATCACGCAACCATGATCCAGCCCAACGTTCCTAGTGCTCCTGTCGAGGGTTGGTTCTACGACCAGCTCGAAGAGCGTTCGGATGGCCGTATCAAGATTGACCGCACCGAACCGGATTCGATCTGCCCGGCAAACGAAGTTGCCGAGTGTATTCGTGACGGCCGTGCCGATATCGGCACGTCGATCATTGACTATTCGCCGCAGATGTTCCCGTCGCTGACCCTCGTGTCGGTGCCGTTCATGGTGGACAACTCGCAGGCCCTCATGCAGACCCTGTACAAGATGAATACCGAAAATGAGGATGCAGTTGCCAAGTGGGACGAGATCGGCCTGAAGTACGTGGCCGCATGGGGACCTGGCAAGCTCATCGTTGGTGGCAATAAGCCAATCCGTGACTTGGGCGACGTGGAAAATCTCCGCACCCGCGTGACGGGCGGATTCCTCCAGCGTGCATTCGAGGGCGGCGGCGCCAACGTTGTGGCTCTGACTGCTCCGGAAACCTACGAAGGTATCGAGCGTGGCATGGCAGACGCCGTGGCATGGACGATGGATGGACCGGTCGACTACAAGATGATCGAACTCCTGTCTGACTGGCGCGATCCGGGCATCGGCCACTACACAGCGTTCTCTTTGTGGATCAACAAGGACAAGTTCGACGCGCTACCTGATGACCTCAAGGCAATCGTTGATGAAGTTGCAGCTGAGCTCAGTGACGGTGAAGGCATGAAGCAGTTCAACGAGATGACCACCGTCCAGTGTGACACCCTGCTCGCCCACCCGAACATGAAGAACTTCGAAGCATGGAACGAGGCAGATACGAACGCATGGCGCGACGAGGTCCAGCAAGGTCTGCTCGACTCGTGGGTCGAAGACGCCACGAAGAATGGTCTGAACAACGCAGAGCAGTACCTCGCTGAGTACGAGGCGCTCATTCAGGAAGCATCGGAGCAGCCGGATCTAGTTCAGGATCCAGTTGAGACGTGTATCGAACGTTTCCAAGACGGTAACAACTAACTCCTGACGTGGGTGGGCGGCCCAGCCGCCCACCCACCTTTCACACACAAAAGAGAGGTGACACATGAAGAGGGCAGTACTGTTAATGTCGTCCATTCTTGGTGTCCTCGCGACGGTCGCTACGTTGATTTTGATGATCGCCATCGTTATCGACGTCGTCTTCCGTACGCTCTATGAGCGCTCCGTTCCCGGTATTCTCGAACTCTCAGAAACCACCCTCGTGGCAGCTGTCTTCCTCGGAATGGCCTACACCGGCGCAACCAACTCCCACATCGTCGTCGATCTTCTGACCGAACGACTTCCCGCATCGATCAGCCGCTGGGTTGTGGCACTGGCGTGGACGCTCACTGTGGGGATCCTCGCCTGGATGCTCTATGGCACCACGCGTCGCGCAATCGAATCCACACAGGCCAGCGAAATCCGTATGGGCATTATTAACTGGCCAATTTGGCCAAGCCGCTGGCTCATCGTCATCGGCCTGCTCGCCATGCTAATCGTGGCGGTTGTCAATATGGTCCGCACGTGGAGTGGCAAGGAAGTCCTCATGGTCGAGGATCAAATGCCGGACTTTGTCGAGCACCCCTACGAATATGTCACGCAAGAGACTGCGGCTGTCTCCGCCATGGAGGCGATCCAGTTCGCAAATACGGAAGGCACAGATAAGCCGGCCGTTCAGGAAGGAGACAAGTAATGGATAACGTTGGACTTGTTATCGGAATTGTCATTCTCCTCCTCTCGCTCCTCGCGATGCGCATGCCCGTTGCCTTCGCACTGGCGTTGTCTGGTTCTGTGGGCCTCCTCCTGCTTCGCGACGCCGAATTCGTGACGAACACGCTCGGATCGAAACCCTTTGACGAGACATCTCGATTCACACTGACGATTATTCCCATGTTTATTTTGATGGGAATGTTCGCGGTGAAAGCCCGAATAGCGGAACAGGTGTATGCGGTCGCAGGGCACGTGTTCCGAAAGCTACCAGGTTCGCTTGGCGTTTCGACCGTCGCTGCATGTGCCGGCTTCGCCGCGGTCTCTGGCTCATCCATCGGCACGGCCGCTACGATGTCGAAGCTGTCCGTGGGCGAAATGCGCAAGCATGGCTACCCGGTCTCGCTTGCCACTGCCGCAGTTGCCGTAGCTGGCACGCTCGGCGTGCTGATTCCGCCCTCGGTCATCCTCGTGCTGTATGCGATTATGACCGGTGAGTCGGTGGCCAAGGTTCTTGCTGCCGGTATTATCCCGGGCATCCTTTCGGCTGTTGCATACGCCACTTACATCATGTGGGCGATGCCGCGCCACGAGCGCAACGTCATCAAGAAGCTCGAGAAGGCCGGCGACCTTGAGGGCGCCCTCGCTGTGATTAATGAGCGCGAAGAGCGCGAGAAGGCAGCCGAGAAGGTCAAGCTTCGCGATCTACCGATGCGTGGTGTGCTCCGTGTTGGCATGCTCTTCTTCATCGTTCTTGGCGGTATGTACTCGGGCGTCTTCACGCCCACCGAGTCCGCAGCCGTGGGAGCACTATTCGCCCTCCTCATGCTCGTTGCCGAGATGTACAAGGATGGTTGGCGTGCGGTTATTGACGCCACGGTCGAAGGCTTGAAGGAGACTGCCGGAACCACGTCGATGGTGTTTGCGATCATCGTTGGTTCCTCGGTGCTGTCGTCCTTCTTCATCCAGGCGAGGGTGCCGCAGATGTTGACCAACGCTGTGGTCGACGCAGGGCTGAACCCACATCTGACGATGGCGATCTTGCTCTTGACGCTCTTGCCTCTCGGCATGGCTCTCGAGTCGATCTCGATCCTCGTCATCACGGTTCCGTTGCTGTACCCGGTGGCGCAGACTCTCGGGTTTGACGGAATCTGGCTCGCGATCCTCATCGTGAAGCTCATCGAAATCGGCATGGTCACCCCGCCTGTTGGCATCAACTGTTTCGTTGTTGCTGGTACGGCGAAGGTTCCGGTGGCAGAGATCTTCAAGGGCGTGCTGCCCTTCGTCGTGATCGACCTCCTGATCGTTGCTGTGCTGTTCGCATTCCCGCAGATAATATTGTGGTTGCCGTCATTGGTTGCGTTCTAACTAGTTTGGGGGGTCTGCACGGCAGGCCCCCCAACTTCTACGGGATCAGGTGAGGTCATGAGTTCGTCGTCCAAGTCGAAGTCGGAAATCATTTACGATGAGTTGCGCTCTGGCATTCTGTCTGGCCGGTACACTCCCGGATACCGACTTGTGCTTAAAACGGTGGCCGATTCGTTCGGCGTGTCGTCTGTACCCGTCCGCGAGGCTGTGCGCCGGCTCGAGGCCGAAGGGCTTGTGGAATTCACCCGGAATGTCGGTGCGCGAGTGTCTGAGATCGACGTTTATTCGTACTCAGATTCGATGAATGTCCTCGCTTATCTTGAGGGCGCAGCAACAGCGCTCGCGGCACAACATGCCACCGATGAGCAACTCGCCGAGGCAGAGGCACTGAACATGGAGATGAAGGCCGCCGCAGAGAGCGACACTTACGATCCTGTTGCCTACGCTGCCCGTAACGCCAAGTTCCATCAGGTGCTGTGTCGCACCTGTCCGAACGCGCATCTCTTGGCATTGTTAGAGACGGAAACTGAGCGAGTGGAGTTCCTCAGGCGCGGCGAGTTCCGGTTCAACTCCACTCGATCGCGCAGGTCCGTGGCCCAGCACGAAGAGCTCATCAGGCTCATTCGCGCCGGAGCAGATCCCCTCGAGATAGAGCGCGTAGCGCGCGACCACAAAATCTCTGCACTGTATGACTCGGTTGGCGCCGTCGTCGAACGCCGCCCCGATACGCCCACATCTCGGAGCGGATCGGACGACTCCCAGAAAATCGCCTAAATATTGACTTGACCGCACGTTGCGTCCCTTGCCGCTTTGACTGCAGCGGCCACAATCATGGGGTCAGTGACGTCTCGCGAATCCGTCCCTCCACCAGGTCCCGTGGGCCCTGTTTCTGCCCGTACCCGCGCGGAAAGGTGAACGTCATAAATCCCAAATTCGCGCAAGTTTGCCACATCCTCGGGCTGCACCCCGCCGCCTGCCACGACCTCGACCACTGTGAACGCCGACGAGGCTAACGATGAGAAATGGGACTGAAGTTCCATGAGTGCTTGTTGGCCCTCCTGGACAGTCGCCGCCCCGCCCGATGTGAGGATGCGGTTAACCCGCGTGCCCTGACCGTTGGTGTTCCCTCCGCGATGGTCTCCGATGCTTGTGACCTGTACCGCGAGATCCCTCGGGGTTGTTCCCGTGCGCAGCAAAACATCCACACACCGGTGAATTGTCACCTGGACTGCGGGGTTGTCCTCCCGCGCCGCCACGGCCCACGCTCGTAACGCTTCAACGTCAAGTTCGGCAGATCCAGCCGTCAACGCGCCGACGACGACGCCCGCCGCACCCGCGTGCACCGCACGCCGAATGTCCCGCTCGATAACCGCCATTTCATCCGCGTCGTACACAAAATCGCCGGGACGTGGACGAATCAGTACGTGAACGGGGATGCCAACCTCAACACACGCCTCGATCAGTCCGATCGAGGGAGTCAGCCCTCCGACGTCGAGTGCAGAGCATAGTTCGATTCGGTCAGCGCCGGCGTCGTGCGCAATGCGCGCGCCAGCAACGTCTTGGACAGCGATCTCAATCATGTACCAATTATCTCAAGATCGCGTCTGAGCGCTGGCGCCAAAAGTTGAGGATGGACGTGCCTTTCAAGGTGAGCTGGAGTGAGACGTTGTTCGTTACGCCGTACAGATACCAAACGGCGGCGAGCAGGTCACCCCACTCGCCGCCGCCTGGCCGAATATCACGCTATTTTCGAGGCATCACTTGTCGAGAATGTCTCCCAGCTTGAACGCGCGGATCGGGTTCTTCACTGTGAGTTCATGGATTGCTTCGAGCGCCTCGTCCATTTCGAGACGGTGCTCGGCCACGAGCTTTGCCACGTATCCCGAGTCCATTCGGCGAGCCACATCGTGGCGTGCCGGGATCGAGAGGAAGGCGCGCGTGTCATCGATGAAGCCAGACGTGCGTGTGAAGCCAGCGGTCTCGGTGATGGCGCTGCGGAAGCGCACCATGGCGTCGGGTGCGTCGATGAACCACCAGGGCACTCCGATGAACACGGACGGGTAGAAGCCGGCCAGCGGAGCGAGCTCGCGCGAATAGACCGTCTCATCCATCGTAAACGGGATGAGGTGGAGGTTCTCGGACGTGCCAAAGTCAGCCAACGCCGGCTGTAGGTTGTTCGTGAACTCCGTCTTCATCGGGATGTCCGAGCCAACGTCCGCACCGTACTTCTCAAATGTCGGCGTGTGGTGGTTGCGGTACACGGCCGGATGGAGTGTCATGACCAGCCCGTCCTCGGATGCCATACGAACTTGCTCGTACATCATCGAGCGGCGCAGTGCGTCTGCATCGACTTTATCGACCTTACCCGCGAGCGCCTCCTTGTAGATGCGCTCGGCGTCCGCGTCCGAGAGCCGCGCAGTGCCCGGATCGGCGTGCGAGTGATCCGTTGAGATCGCGCCGTTCTCCTTAAAGAACGCACGGCGGTTCTCCATAGCTTCGTTGAAGCCGGCCCACGTCGTCGTATCCACACCGGATGCCTCCGAGAGGTCTTTCATGAGCTGTGGCCAGTCCTCGCGGGCGGGCTCAAGGTACTTGTCCGGGCGGAAGGTCGGGCGCACTTCGCCGTCCCATGTCTCATCTTCGCGCAGTTGCTTGTGGTAGCGCAGGTCGTCAACAGGATCGTCCGTCGTCGCTAAGAAAGCGAGTGGGAAGCGTTTGTATAGGGCGCGCGGACGGAACTCGGGCTCATCGAGCTTCTCGGCAATCGCGTCGTAAATGTCGTTTGCCGTCTCCTCCGACGGGCGCACACGAATGTCAAAGTAGTCGTAGAGCTCGTTTTCCATCCAGTACTTCACGGGCGTGCCGCGGTAGAGCCACCAATGCTTGAACAGGAGCCAGAATGCCTTGCGCGAGTCCTCCTCGGAGAACTCCGCCTGGCCCACACCAAGCTGCGAGAGTTCGATCCCGTGGTTGTGAAGCATGCGGTTGACGTAGTGGTCGGGCGTGATCAGCAGCGAGGTGGGATCCTTGAATGGAGTGTCCTCGGCGAGCCACTCCGGCGGCACATGACCGTGCGGGGAGATGATCGGCTCATCTTTGATCGAATCGTGGAGTTGGCGTGCGATGTCGCGAGTTGTGGGATCGGCTGGGAACAGGCGATCTGGATGTGGCTGGAGTTTCATAGGTGCATTCCTTGTCGGTGTGGCCTAGCTATCTGGCAAGGGGCAAGTCGGCGGCGACTCGCTCTAGTTCCAAGAATAGAGCGTTCAACCAGACAGCGCCTAGTGATTGGCTATTCACAAGACCAGTTCAGAAAAATGACGACGAGTTCTCGGCTCGCGTTTTAGGACCGTGTCCGCCAATGGCTGGCTGGGAGGCCAAAGATGGGGGGGCGGTGGCGGTTGCGAGACTATCGGGTGTTATGGCGCGACGAGGTGTGCGATGTTGGCAAATTGTTCGATATTGTGCATTAACGAAGATGCGTTAATCGCCTAGAGTCCAGCGAAAGTTAAGATCATTTGTAGCTCACGTGGTTCACGCGATTTCTGCTACTCTCATGACATCTCTCGTGTCGTTTCACAGCTGAAGCAACACGCTGAGCAAGCATCACCACGCGCGGCAGGTCTTAGGATGTGTCCGCAGTAAGGAGTTCCAATGAAAACGCGTTGGAGACTTCTCGCCGTACTCGCCAGTTCAATTCTCCTTCTCACCGGCTGCGCCGGATTTGGCGGAATTCGACTCGATAGTGTCGGCGACGAAGACACCGTCTCGTACTTTAAAGTAGCCCTCAATCAAACCGAGAGCCACCCTTCATACATCGCCTTGGAAGCATTCGCTGACGACCTGAGTGAGAAGACCGATGGTCGTTACGTCGTTGAGGTATTCCCGAACGAACAGCTGGGATCGCAGCAAGAAGTGCTGCAGATGGTGAAGTCAGGAGCCATTGAGATGGCTATTGTCTCGGGCACCCAGCTAGAAAATGTGAACGCGGATTTCCGCGTGCTCAACATGCCCACCACCTTCGCCTCGATCGCTCACCAAATCGACGTGCTCAAGCAATCCGAGATCGTGGGTAATTTGTTCGCGTCTCTCGAAGCGAATGAGAACATTACCGTTCTGGGCGGCTACACCCAAGGTGAGCGCCATATCTACACGACGTTTGGTCCCGTCACCACACCCGCTGACCTCGCAGGTCAGAAGATTCGTGTTCAAGAATCAGACATGCATATCCGGATGATTCAACTCATGGGCGGCTCGGCCACCCCCCTGTCCTACGGCGAGGTCTATTCGGCGCTGCAGGCTGGCGTTCTCGATGGTGCGGAAAACAACATCGTGTCCTACCTGACGGCGCGCCACTTCGAGGTGGCACCCTACCTTTCCTTCACCACCCATTTGGTGGGCCTGGACTACATGATCATGCGCCACGACCTGCTTCAGGCCATGCCCGAAGCCGATCGTGATCTGCTATACGAGGCTTGGTATGACTCGATGGATTATCACACCGAGTTGTGGCTGGAGGAGACGGAGGCGGCTAGAGCTGAGACCGAAGCCGGAGGGGCCACCTTCCATGAGGTCGACCACGAGGCGTTCAACGAGGCGCTCCAACCCATCGTCGACCAATACATCAGTACGGATTACCAAAAGAACCTGTTTGAGGCGATCCAAGCTGCACAAACCGAAGGGAGCGATAACTAATGAACGCTGTCTACAACGGTCTTAACCGTTTCCTCCAAATTATTTCGGTGATCCTCTTTTCGTTGCTAGTGCTGGCTACGACGTGGCAGGTGTTTTCCCGCCTCGTCCTCAGCTCGCCCGTCACATGGTCTGAGGAACTTGCCAAGATGCTTTTCGTGTGGCTGTCATTCTTAGGTGCCGCACTTGTGTACGGCGAGCGCGGGCACATGGCCGTGGAGTACGTCGCGCGCAGGTTTGATGAGAGTAAGGAGCGCGCATTTGCGCTCTGGACTCACGGCGTCTCATTCGTCTTTGCCGTCATCGCTCTCGTGTGGGGCGGATGGAACGCGGCAATGAACGCGTGGTCACAAAACCTGACGGCACTGCCCGTCAACATTGGTTCGGTGTATCTGGTCATGCCTATCGCGGGCGTGGCCATCGCGCTGTACGCCGTTTACCACATCATCGAAATCTCGGCCGGTCGTGAAACCAACTATCCGACCCCCGAAGCCGAACTTGCGGTCGAAGAGGCCGAGAAACTGGCCCGAGAGGCCGAAAAGGACATCCTGTTGGACATCGAAGGAAACTTCGGTGAAGATCCGACGCCGTCGGCGCAGGTTTCCCATGACCGCGCTGCCGACGTGGATGCCCGTCAGAAGGGAGCAGACAAGTGACACCTACAGCTGCCGCAGGTCTGATCCTGCTCGTTGGAATCGTGGTTCTTATTGCCACGTCAGTACCGATTGCCATCGCGATTGGTTTGCCAACCGTCATCGCCGCCATGGCCGTTATGTCACCTGATGTGGCTGCGATGTCAGTCGCCGGACGAATGTTCACGGGCGTGAATTCGTTCTCGCTCCTCGCCATCCCGTTCTTTATTTTGGCGGGTGTGTTGATGAATCAAGGCGGCATCGCCGCCAGGCTGATTGATGCAGCCAAGGTGCTGGTTGGCAAGTTACCTGCCGCCATGGCGCAGACGAACATCGTGGCCAATGGCTTGTTCGGTTCCGTTTCCGGCGCAGCCGTTGCTGCCGCCTCCGCGATCGGTACGATCATGAACCCGCGAATGGTCAAGGATGGCTACTCGCGTCCTTACACGGCTGCGGTGAACGTGGCGTCGGCTCCATCGGGCATGCTCTTGCCGCCGTCGAACACGTTCATCGTGTACTCGCTGGTCTCTTCTACCTCGATTGCCGCGCTGTTCATGGCGGGCATCGGTCCGGGACTTCTGTGGATCGTTGCCTGCCTTATCGTGGCAGTGGTCTTGTACCACCGTTACGAGAAGAAGAACGTTGTACAGCCTGAAGCACGTCCGTCTGCCAAGGTCGTTGCAGTGACATTGGGCCGCGCGGTTCCGTCGCTGCTCATGATCGTCATCGTCATTGGCGGTATCCTCGGCGGACTCTTCACCGCCACGGAATCGTCCGCGATCGCCGTCGTCTACTGTCTGATTCTTGGATTCCTTTACAAGAACATCAAGGTGAGCGATCTCCCGGGCATCCTTGTGAGTGCAACGCGCACGACCGCCGTCGTCATGCTTCTCGTGGCCGTGTCGTCTGGTTTGTCGTGGGTCATGGCGTTCGCTCGCATCCCCGACATGATCGCCAGTGGGCTGCTCTCCGTGACGGAGTCGAAGACGGGCATCTTGCTCATCATCATGCTGATCCTTCTGGTGGTGGGTACCTTCATGGATCCAACTCCGGCGATCCTCATCTTCGTACCGATTTTCCTGCCAATCGTCACGGAGCTGGGTGTCCACCCGGTGCACTTCGGTGCGATGGTTGTCATGAACCTCTCGGTTGGCGTGATCACACCGCCTGTGGGCAACGTGCTCTTCGTGGGCGCGAAAGTCGCAGGCTTACGTATCGAGCCAGTGGTTGGAAAACTCTGGCAGTTCCTCGTAGGAATTATTCTGGCCCTATTCGTGGTGGTCTTCGTTCCTGCCATTTCGCTCTGGTTGCCGAGCGTGGCTGGACTCATATAGCAACGAGGAACAAAAAATAAGCGGAGCTCGGTACTCCGTGGGAAGGCGCGGTGTTTCGTATGAGGCACCGCGCCTTTCTCGTGGTCGACGTCATTATCCGGCCGTACCGCGTCTCACCCCATCCGTGAGAAGGGCATCCGCGATGGTCCTGCGCCCATCTCACCTTGGAGACTGCCCCCACGTTTTTGCAGATTTGCGTACTCTGCGCGTGGCTATAAGCCTCTGACCAGCGCTTTTGCTAAATCAGGATTTCGTAACGAAAACGTTACCGTAATTTCAACGCATTCGTAAAACAGTGGTGGTAGCGTGAGCGCACAACGGAAACGTTTCCGAAATTGTGTCGCAACGAGGTGGCACCGGAACTTTCCATGAGCATTGCTCAACCATCGTCCAAAGGAGGACGCCAATATGGCATCTAAGAAGAGATTGCTTGCGCTGGTCGCAGC
>JBHWRK010000048.1:0-3444 GCA_043426715.1 Trueperella sp.
TGTCATCAAGCTGATTGCGACTGCGTCTCAAGACGAGAACGGCAAGATCGATGTGCGTGTGAATCCGACCCTCGTGCCCGATTCGCACCCACTGGCATCGATCGGTGGATCGTTCAACGCCGTCGTCATCGAAGCCGAAGCAGCAGATCGCCTCATGTTTTACGGTCGCGGCGCTGGCGGCGCGCCCACGGCGTCTGCCGTGCTGTCCGACGTCGTCGCTGCCGCTGCAAAGCGTGTGGTAGGTGGCCGGGCTCCGCAGGAAATCGTGCTGGGCGAAACTGAATTCGTCTCCACTGATGATTCGGTGTCCAGGTACTTCATTCGCATGAACGTCCGCGACGAAGTGGGCGTGCTCGCTGAACTCATGCGTGTCTTCGCGGACTCCGGTGTGTCGATTTCGTCGGTCCAGCAGGAGGAGTTGCCGGAGAACGCAAAGGCATCGCTTACGTTCACCACTCATCACGCACGCGCGGCGGATGTAGCGGCTACGATCGACAGTATTAACGAGGCAAAGTCCGCAGAAGTCGTGCGGGTCTTGAGGGTAGAGGACGAGTAATGGCTCATCAATGGCGGGGAATTATTTCCGAATACCGCGACCGCCTGCCGTTTGGCGAGGGCGATCCGGTTGTGACTCTAGGTGAGGGCGGCACGCCACTTGTGTATGCTCGCGCGATCTCGGAGCGCGTCGGCGCCGAGGTTTACATCAAGGTGGAAGGCGCTAACCCCACGGGGTCGTTCAAGGATCGCGGCATGACGACGGCGATTTCTAAAGTCAAGCAGACAGACGTCGAGATTGTCGCCGCCGCGTCGACGGGTAACACGTCCGCCTCGGCTGCGGCTTATGCGGTTGCAGCTGGACTGAAGTGTGCCGTCATTCTCCCCGCCGGCAAGATCGCGGCAGGCAAACTTGCCCAAGCGATTGTGCACGGCGCCCAGCTCGTCGCTGTGGATGGCAATTTCGACGACTGTCTTCGCATCGTCCGCGAGCTTACTGATTCGCATCCGGTGGCGCTCGTGAATTCCGTCAATCCATACCGCTTGCAGGGCCAGAAGACGGCCGCGTTCGAAATCGTTGACGCACTCGGCGACGCGCCCGATATTCACGTGCTTCCCGTCGGCAACGCCGGCAACATCACCGCTTACTGGATGGGGTACAACGAGTACGCGGGCAAGACGACTCTCGCGTCCATTGACGATTCCGCGCTTCATATGGCCCCGGTTGCCACGAAGGTCCCGCAGATGTGGGGCGTCCAGGCCTGGGGCTCGGCCCCGCTTGTGCTGGGTGAAGTGGTGGAGGAACCTGAAACAATCGCCACCGCGATTCGCATTGGTAACCCGGCGTCCTGGAAGTACGCCGAGGCCGCCCGCGACGATTCGAAGGGGTGGATCGATCGGGTGACTGATGAACAGATTCTCGACGCTCAAAAGGTGCTGTCCGCCGAAGTCGGCATCTTCGTCGAGCCAGCATCGGCCGCCTCCGTTGCCGGACTCATTCAAGCTTCCGAACAGGGCAAGGTCCCTCAGGGAGCAACGATTGTGTGCACCGTAACGGGCAACGGCCTGAAGGACACAGCCACCGCTCTGGGCGATATGGATCTCGATTTCACGCCGATTGAACCAACCTTGGAGGCGGCTGCTGGCATTTTGGGGCTCTCATGAGGATTGTCAAGGATACGGCGCGGGTGAAGGTCCCGGCGTCGTCGGGAAATCTTGGGCCCGGATTCGATTCGATGGGCATGGCCCACGACGTGTGGGACGAAGTCTCGGCTACCCTCACCACTGGCACGTCCCGCGTGGTGATATTGGGGGAGGGCAACAACACCCTGCCGAAGGACGAAACGCATCTCATCGTCAAGACCATGCACGAAACCTTCGAACGGCTTGGCGCGCCGACGCCAGGCATTGAGCTCGTGTGCCGGAATAACATCCCGCACGGTAAGGGGATGGGCTCGTCGGCGGCCGCACTGACTGCGGCCGTCATGCTCGTGCGCGAGCTTCTCGGTGCACCCGACGCCTTCACGAAAGAGGAAGTCCTCAATATCGTGGCGGGCTACGAGGGACATCCGGATAACGCGGCACCCGCGATTTACGGCGGAGCCACCGTGTCCTGGCGTGAGGGCGAGCGGTACAAGACTGCTCAGTTGACAGTCTCTGCGCAGGTCAAGACCTCGTTGCTTGTTCCCGAGGAGGTTTTGCTGACGACGACGGCCCGGGCGGCTTTGCCTGAGATGGTTCCGCTTGTCGACGCGGCGTTTAATGCCTCGCGTTCTGCGTTGATGGTTCATGCGCTGGCTCACGAACCAGAACTTTTGTTCGCTGCCACTCAGGATCGTCTGCATCAGCACTACCGTGCTGAATCCATGATGCATACAACGAATGTCCTCGAGGCTCTTCGCGAAGCGGGATGGCCTGCTGTCGTTTCCGGTGCAGGCCCGTCGATTCTTGTGTTTGCTGAGATTGAACCCGCGATGGCGAACATTCTGGCTCAGCAGGGATTCCGCACAGTGGATTCGAAGCAAGTGCGCGGCGCCCACGCCGTCGACGCGTAGAGGCGTGAGCTAAAACAAGTTTTAAAAGCGCGAGTTTGCGTGTATGGTGGAGTCTTGACAGTATGGCTTTAAGCCATCGCGCACAGCGGTTGTTGAATCGCGTGCGATCCGCACTTTCTGTCACAATCCATTTTTGCGCATTGCAGTCGCGGATGAACACATGTTTACCCATTCCGGCACATCCGGAACCGAGGAAGGAACCTCGTGAGCGAAAAATCAACGCCACCCACCGGCCCTATTTCTACGATGCGTCTTGCCGATCTCAAGGAACTCGCAGCGCATTTGGGCCTCGAAATGCCCGCTAAGTCCCGCCGTCCCGATTACATTGCAGCGATCCGTGAGGCGCGGGATACGGGCTCCAAAGAGCTTGGACACGCGAAGGGCGAATCTGATCAGCAGTCGGGCCGTCGCGATAAGCAACCCACGCAGAAGAAATCAGGCGACGATCAGTCGGCCAAAAACGATGACCAGCACGGTGATCCCACCGAGCAACTGGAGTTGCCGAAGGCGAAGGCGCAGGCTGACGGCGCGGATTTATCAGAGGATGAGAAGAAGGCAGCCCTCGACGCACTGGGCGATGCCGCGGAGCGCCGCGCCGAAGAACGCGCGGATGATGACGAAAACCCGAGAAGTCGTCGCAATCGTAACCGCCGCAGCCGTAACCGCAATCGCCGAGACGACGATCGCCAGGACCGTAGACAAGATGATCGGCAGGATCGGAGCCGATCCCGCAACCGAGACCGCCGCGATGATGACCGCCAGGACCGCAAGCAGGACGATTCTCAGGACCAGGCCCGCGGCCGTCAGCAGAACCAGGACGACTCGGGCGAGGTGCTTGTACCGGTCGCGGGAATCCTCGACAAGGACGGCAACAACAACTACCTCCGTACACAAC